>DATANL010000107.1:0-2888 GCA_036266295.1 Pyrinomonadaceae bacterium
CTGGAATTCATGAACGCCTTCGGCTTCGTGATTCGTCGTTCGTGGTTCGCGGTTAGTGATTCGAGTAAGAGCTGTGCTGAGTCAAGTATGTCAGTTCCTTAAATTGAGAAAATAGCCCGACATCAATTCTAATCTCTAACCTCTAACCTCTAACCGGTAATCTCTAATCTCTAACCTCTAATCTCTAACCACCTCACGCTAAACAATTCCAGACGCAGCTGCTCCCTGTTGCGTGGGACGCTCCTGAGCTTTTCGTTGCCGGTATTCGCTCGCCCGATAAGTTGTGATTGGATCGATTGCGCCACCCGCTTGTTCGCGCGCCACGGCGAGAATGGGCGCCACATCGGTCGTAAATGCCTGCTTCAAGATCGAGAGAGCGCGGAGCGGATCGCACTTCTCCTGCGCTTCAACCAATGCGGCCCGGTCAATCAGGTGCGCTTGAACATAGGCTCGTACGAGTTCAACCGCACTCATCATTAAAGACTCGATCGGATCCGTGACGTTGTGGGACTGGTCAAGCATGTAAGCCGGATCGAAATTCGCCGCGCGGCTTAGTTCTGCATCGACCAGTTCATTGAAAATGAGAAACAACTGAAACGGTTTGATCGATCCCGAGTCAAGATCGTCGTCGCCATACTTGCTGTCGTTGAAATGAAAGCCGGCCAGCTTCCCGAATTGAATCAGGCGCGCCACGATCATTTCGATATTGACGTTAGGCGCGTGATGTCCGAGGTCGACCAGGCAGAACGCTTTCGGCCCAAGTTCGCGCGCGCAGTAATAACTGGTGCCCCAATCGTTAATGACCGTGGAGTAGAAGGCCGGTTCGTAAAACTTGTGCTCGATGAACAGGCGCCAGTCATCGGGGAGCCCCGCGTAAATCTCGCGCATGCTCTCAAGATAACGTTCGAGCGCGTGGCGAAAGTGCTGCTGACCCGGAAAATTCCCGCCGTCGCCGATCCAAACCGTATGCGCCTTCGAACCGAGTCTTTCGCCGAGGTGAATGCATTCGAGATTGTGCGCCACGGCCTGGGCGCGCACTTCCGCATCAGGATGAGTCAGGCTTCCAAATCTGTACGAATACTTCTGCCCTGGTTGGTTCTGAAAAGTATTTGAGTTCATCGCGTCGAAACTCAAACCGCGCGCGACGGCAAATTCACGCAGCCTCGCAGCGTCATCAGGTTTGTCCCAGGGAATGTGCAGCGAGACCGCCGGAGTTGAGCGCACGAGCTTAAAGATCGTGCCGCAGTCTTCGAGCTTTTCGTAGATATCGCGCGGTTCGCCCTCGGCCGGAAAGCGCGCAAAGCGCGTCCCGCCAGTGCCTACACCCCACGACGGAACCGCCACGCGAAACGATTTGGCCTTCGCGGTGAGATTTTCGATATCGACGTTGCGGCGGCGTAGTTGTTTGGCGAGATGCTCGTAATCTTCTTCGACCCAGGCGCGCCCACGACCGTTTTCTTCAGCGATAAATCCATCGTCGATTTCAAAGTGCGTCGCCATGGTGTCTACCTTAGAAATCCATCCTGCAATCCACCGTCGACGGGAATCACATGACCGGCGGTCTTTGACAGCCGTTGGGAAAGCAATAGAAAGATTGCCTCAGCCTGGTCGTCGGGCTCGATAGGTGTCTGTGTCAACGAGCGCTTCGCGTAAAACGATGCGAGCTTGTCCCGCAATTGTTCGGTCGTTTCGTCCTCGCTGAAATCGATTTCATATTTAGTAAGTGAAGCGACCACTCGATCGCGGGGAAACATGGTGCTGCCTTTGACCACCGTGGCGGGCGCCACCGCATTCACGCGCACGAGCGGCGCCATCTCTACGGCTAATTCACGCACCAGATGATTCGCCGCAGCTTTGCTCGTGTCGTAGGCGAGGCTGCCCTTCTTGGCGACGACCGCGTTCGCGCTGGTCGTGAGGACGATGTTTCCGGGCAGGCCTTGCCGCGTGAAAACCTGGTACGCTTCGTCAGCCACGATGTACGCGCCGGTGACATTGATATTAAAAGTGCGCGCCCAAAGATTGTCTTCGATGCGCCCAGCCTTGTCGGGCGGCACGAAGATACCGGCAGTCACCACGACTGCATCAATTCCACCGTAGGCCAGCACCACGTTCTGCAACATGCGCCTCACGCTTTCGCGATTTGTAATGTCGCAAGCCAAACCAATTGCCGGGCCACAGTTGCTGATGCCGCTGCCGGCGACCCCAATTCCTTCGCCGTACTGCGCAATGATTTCCTGGGCTGTCTCTTTGGCCGCGGCTTCATCGAGATCGACACAGACGATGTGCGCGCCTTCCTTTACCAGCCGGTGCGCAGTCGCCTTGCCGATGCCGGCGCCGGCGCCGATGACGACCGCGATTTGCCGATCGAGTTCCTTCTCGGGCGGCAGTCGCCGCAGCTTCGCTTCTTCCAAATTCCAATACTCGATGTCGAACGCTTCCTGCTGGTCCATCGCTTCGTACTGGTCGATGGCCTCCGCGCCGCGCATGACCTCAATCGCGCAGTTGTAAAACTCCGCGGTGACGCGTGATTCGCTCTTGTTCTTGCCCCACGCGAACATGCCGAGTCCCGGAATCAGCACGACCGTCGGGTTTGGATCGCGCATCGAGGGTGAGTCCGGACGCTTGCACTTCTGGTAGTACGCCTCGTAATCCTTTCGATATTGAATCAAGCAATCGCTAATCGCTGACTTCAGCTTGTCGACGTCGCGGGCCACCGGATCCCAATCGACAAAGAGCGGTTTGATCTTCGTGCGTAGAAAATGATCGGGACACGAGGTTCCCAGTTCGGCCAGCCTTGGCCCGTCGTGGCTGTTGACGAAGCGCAACATGTTCTTGTCATCCTGGATCGTGCCGACGAACCGTTTGCTAATCGAGACCTGGCCGCGAAG
>DATANL010000108.1:0-5102 GCA_036266295.1 Pyrinomonadaceae bacterium
TGCTCTGATCGCTTGATGGCGCTATCAACAAACTTGCACCTTGAATCTTATCGCAGGCCAGGACTATTCCATCAGGTCGTACTTCCGTTTCCAAACCGGGAGCAAAATGAAATCGAAACGAAAACTCATGTGCTCCTTCGCCGGTCAATTCATCTTCGATCAACCAAAAGCGTCGGCGCTTATCGAACGTTACGCTGCGACGGTGCAAGACCGGTGGTGTTAAGCGCTGATAACCGTAATGCTCGGCCACGATCAAATCTCTTTCCGCATTCGATTCCCAGGTGACGACCCGCGGCCGGGCTTCGTTGCCGCTAATGAAGGGCATTGCCTTATCGATGCTGTTCTGTTCCGCGTCGCCGACTTGCACCGTCGAATGATAAGCAGTTGATCGAAACCGGTGCCGCTCATCCAGGTCCGCCGTGTAGAGATAGGTTCCCGGATCGACGATGAACGGGACACCGCACGCCGAGACTTCAATGCTCAGAGCGTCGTTGTGGCCGTGAGACCCGCGACCGTTCACGCCGACGTCGCTCGCATTGAATAACAGATACAGCTCTTTGTGACGCAGCAGGTAAATGCCTGCTTCCGGAAACGCCTGCGATTCCGGCAGCGAGCCATCGGGCAACGAACTGTAATCACGCACACCCTGCTCGCCGAGAATCCACAGTAGCTCTTCCGGCAGTTCTTCGCTGGGCAATTCAAAACGCGGCTCTTTAAAAATCGCGGCGCCGAGCGCCAGCACATAACCGTGTTCGTCGGCGGAGCGCCGCACAATCGGCAGCACCTGCCCGCTGTCGGTGTCACCAATCAGCGGCGCACGTCCGTCCGGACGCAGGTACGCCGCCATGTAACCGATCATCGAGCGCAATTTGGTCCAGTACTTGTCCGCGATTTCGATGCCATTCAAATGACACAGCACCATCGAATAGAGATACAGCTCGACTTTCAAACGATGATATCCGGTGGACGCTTCATAGTCGGCGCCGTCGGCGAGCGTCTGCTTGTCCATCTCCGAAAGCAATTCGCGCAGGCCGAACTCGCGCCACTCGTCCGCCGCTTGCAGTTCCGGCAACATCACCCCAATCCAAAGCAGTCCGGTGATGTCAGCCAGATAATGATTGCTCGTGGCAATGTTCGAGAATTCCAGATTGCGCTTGATGTGTGCGCCATGTGAATCGACGATTTGCAGGAACTCTTTCAGCATCAGCTCATCCATCTGCGGCGCGCGCAGGAACAGACTGAATGCGGCGAGAAGATTCATCGCGCGCAACGCGACCTCCATCGCGCAATTCCAATTGACGCCGCGGGCCACCGGATTTTGCCGGCGCCAGTCTTTGATTTGTCGAAAGAATTCGTGGCTGAAAGTTTCGTCGTTCGTAATCGTGTACGCGCGACCGAGCGTGATCAAATGCGCCAGCCGATTCAACTCCCAGGTCACCCGCGCGTCTGAGCCGTCGTCGCGGATTAGATTAATGTCCGCGTGAAAATCGAGCGGCCAATGGAAACCTGACAACGGGTCGATGTTCCAGTTGATCTCTTGCTCACCGAAACATTTCTCGCCAAATCCAAGCAACGGCCAGCAGTGCTCGTCGACGATTTGTCGCGCTGAGGTGATGAGCTGTTCGGTCTGACGTGGAAAGATGGTTCGCTGAAGTTCAGCCGTCCGCGGGAGATCGTGGAATCCGGGCAGGAAACGCGGCTTCACCCGCGATCGGAAATGCGCCAACAGATCGGAGGCCCGAATGCGCGCGAACTCTTCCCGCAAGCGCGCAGGCTGCTGGTCGAGTTGGGCGAGTTCTGCCCTTTCGCGCCGGCGCTCGTTCGCCACGCGCACGCGGCGCGCGGCTTCCAACGCAGCGACCCGCGGGTTCACTTCGCCGCGCAGCATGCGCTTGGCTGTGGAAACTAGTTTCAAGGTAAAAAGTATATTTGGAGTGCGCCGGCAGAGCGAAGCGGCGACGGCGCTTTGGATGGTCTGCGCTTTTTGATCGATCGCTCGCGTTATTTAGAAGCATCCAAAGCGGCGTCGCCGCTTCGCTCTGCCGCCGCGCTCCAAATAATGGCATCGAGAATTCGGTCGGCTGTATGCCCGTCCCAAAATTCAGGAACGCGGAGATTCGACTTGTCCGGCGGATTGTCCAACGCGCGTTCGGCGGCCGCCACGATCTTTTTCGTATCGGTTCCAGCGAGTGTGTTCGTTCCCATTTCAACGGTGATCGGCCGTTCTGTGTTCTCGCGCAACGTGATGCATGGAATGCCCAGCACGGTCGTCTCTTCCTGAATGCCGCCTGAGTCAGTCAGGACCAGACGCGCGCCGCTCATCAGTCGAAGGAAATCGAGGTAGCCGACGGGATCAATCATTTGAAAACCTTCGAGCTCGGCTACTCGCTGGGCCAAGCCAAGCTCTTCGATCATCTTACGCGTGCGCGGATGTGCCGGAAAAACGATCGGCACGCGCGCGCCAATCTCGGCCAGCGCGTCAAGAATTCGCGCGAAGGCATTCTGCTCGTCCACGTTCGAGGGACGATGCAGAGTCAGGACCGCATATTTGTGCTCGACCAGATTTAGGTCGCTCAGAATTGTCGACTGCTGCGCTCGCTCGAGCTGCGTCATCAGCGAATCAATCATCACGTTGCCGACGAAGCGAATGCGCTCCGCGGGAATTCCTTCGGCGCGAAGATTGGCGTCGCCGTCAGGCGAAGGCGTCAGCAAAAGGTCGGCAATCTGATCGGTCAGCAGTCGATTAATTTCTTCAGGCATGGTCCGGTCGCGGCTGCGCAAACCTGCTTCGACGTGAGCTACTTTGACTTTCAATTTCGCGCACACCAACGCACAGGCGAGCGTCGAATTAACATCGCCGACGACCACCACCCAGTCAGGCTGCTCCTTCATCAACACCGGCTCGAACGCGGTCATCACCGCGGCTGTCTGCGCGGCGTGCGTGCCCGAGCCCACGCCGAGATGAACGTCCGGCGCCGGCAAATCAAGATCGCGGAAGAAAGAGTCAGACATGGCGGCGTCGTAGTGCTGTCCGGTGTGCACGATGAACGTTTGGAACTCTGCGGGCCGCCGCTTGAGAGCCGCGACGATGGGCGCGATCTTCATGAAGTTCGGTCGCGCGCCGGCTACGATTATTAGTTTGAGCATTTACCGAAGTGGGCCGCTGGCGGTTGCAGACGGCCTCAAACTATCCCTGATTCGGTGCACAGGCGTCAACCATGACACGATCACCGGATCGTTTATTTTTCCCACGTTTCATTGACAATGACGCGTCTCTTTTGTTAGTTATGCTGCGCTGTTTGCGATTCAATCCGGTGAATAGTTCGCAGATTTCGAGCATTATGCAAAGCAGCCCGCTCGTTTCGCTGGTAGCCGAGATCCATAAGGGCTGTACCCAAAACAAGAAAAGGCCGCAGTTACAAACCAAAATTTAGGAGACTAAAGTATGTCGCAGAATTGGACCCCGCCTCCGGCTGGAGGAGGCTCGGCAACCGTACCCAATTACATGGTGCCGGCGATTATTTCGATTTTCTGTTGTTGGCCATTGGCGATTCCAGCCATCATTTTTGCCGTACAGGTGAACAACAAAGTGCAGGCCGGTGATATTGCGGGCGCGCAGGATTCTTCGAAGAAAGCGAAGATGTTCAGCTTCATCGCTATTGGTCTCGGCGTGTTGGGCATTGTGTGCTACGTGATCATGATGATTCTGGGCGTGGGCTTGAGCGCTCTCGGAAATCACTAGTTCGAGTAGTAAGCGGTCGGCGGGCAGGCGTGAGGTCCGGAAGCCATACCGGTTTCCGCAAGCGCTGGTTTTATCGGCGCGCATCTGCGCTTGCCCGCCGATCTTTTGATACAAATCAAGACGTCATGCCGGTTTTTTGTACCAAGTGTGGCACCCAGAACGAGGACTTCTCGCAGAACTGTTCTCAGTGTGGCGCAGCGCTGCCCGTGATCAGCGGTCGGCCATCGGGTAAGACTGATTACGCGCCGCCTTACGAACCCACGTATCAGCCGATTCAACCGCCCGGGGCGTTGTATTCGCAATCAGCACCGCAAGACTGGCAAACCGCCGGAGCCGACAAGAAAATTATCGCGGGACTGCTGGCAATCCTCCTCGGCACTTTCGGAGTCCATAAATTCATCCTGGGTTATACCAAGGAAGGGATCATCCAACTTATCCTCGGCGTGCTCTGTGGCGTGGGCGGTATCATCGGCATCATCGAAGGCATCATCTATCTGACGAAGTCCGATGAAGAATTTGTGCGCACGTATGTCTGGGGACACAAGGGCTGGTTCTAACTCCGTGTGATAAAATTCGGCCATGGAAATTCGAATGCACATCATCTATGAACACGTTGATGGCTTAATCCAAGCGTCGGTAGCGGAGCTCCCTGGCGCGATTTCGCTGGGCCAGACGGTTGACGAAGCTCGGAAGAATCTCGACGAAGCGATCGAAATGGTTTTAGAGGGAAACCGTCTCCTGGCTGAAGAAGTTCAGCGCGCCAAGATCAGTAGTGAAGAGATTGCATTTCGCGCCGCATGAAGCGAATTGATCTAGTCCGTCATCTCGAATGAAACGGTTGTGAATTTGCGCGTGAAGGTAAACAGCACTCTTTATACATCAATCGAAACACCAGGAAAGCAGCAGCAGTACCGCGTCACCGCGAAATTCCCACCGGCACGGCCCACGCGATCTGCCGCGCCCTGGGAATAGCCTCTCCCATCTAATCGGGGCTGCCATGACCAACTTCCATTACATCCCAATTGCAATCGACAAAACCAGACAGCGCACTATTGCCGCGATCATCTGGATGGGACTTGCAGCTATCGCAATTTTTCTTTTCTTTTTCAATCCCGCGAGTCCGGCGAATCAATGGTTTCCCAAATGTCCGTTCCGGCTGCTAACCGGATTCCAGTGCCCGGGTTGCGGCTCAACGCGCGCGTGCTATCAGCTGGTGCATCTCCATCCGATTGCGGCGTTCAAGTTGAATCCGCTCATGGTCCTGACACTGCCATTCATCGTCTATGGGTTCCTCGGATTCACGCGCAGTGCGATTACGGGAAAGCATCGGCGTCTCTTTATTCCGACGCCGTATCTTTGG
>DATANL010000109.1:0-5088 GCA_036266295.1 Pyrinomonadaceae bacterium
GACCTGGGAACGGACCGCCACAGTCGATTGCGCTTCGACGTTGCCAATGCTCTTGAGTTGAATCGGCACGTCTTGTTGCGTTACCGCAGCTACTTCGACAGGGACAGCTTCGCCGCCGCCACGCCCACCGCGACCTCCCGCTCCCGGCGCTGCCGCGCGGTCGCCGAGGAAACGCCACAATACGACCAGCAGGACGACCAGCAGCAGAATGCTGACGACCTGAATAATTCGCGCCCGCGTCTTTGATCCCTGGCGCGGCTGCGGTCGCGCAGCGTCCGTCGGGCCGACCGGTCTCACCGGTCGCGCGTCAGCGGTAACTTCATAATTTCGCTCAGTTTGGCTTGGAAACTCTGTCGATACGTGTTCTTCCATCAGGATCCGTCGGAGACCTGTGACCGAGGCATGGGGGTGTCCGTAGTTCCTCGAATCGAAGGTTAATCTGCCGCGATTGATTTATGGTCGCACAAGTATGAACGCTCCCGCAAAGACAACGGTTACAGCGCAACAGAATCGTAAAGACTGGAGCGCAGGCATCCTTGCCTACGGGCCACCGGCATCCTTGCCGGTCGTATCAGAGAAAGAGCGTGCAAGGATGCGCGCGAACCGCCAACAGGATGTCGGCGCTCCAGACGGACTTGACTTCATTCGTCGGAGCGATAGACTGTCGCGTCATCTTTCCTGCTGAAGCCTGAAAGGGAGCAACCACAATGAAATCCGTCAATCAATTCGCCCGGCGATATGTGTCGCTGGTTTGCGCAATCGCTTTGATCGCAACTTCTCTGGCCCAGGCCTTCGCGCAACAGCCGGCCGTTACCAAGCGTGCGATTACTCATAAGGATTACGACAACTGGCATTCGATCCAGAGCCCGACGATTTCGCGCGATGGAAAATTCGTCGCCTATGCCTTTATGGGCCAGGACTCGGACAGCGAAATCGTCGTCCGCAATCTGGCCGGCGGGACTGAATGGCGCGCGGCCCGCGGCTATCGACCGCCAACGCCGCCACCCGACGATCCCGGCGCGGCGCCCGGTGAGTTTCAGGCGAACCAGGGCCGGCTGGCTCGACCCGTTTTTACTGCCGACGCGAAGTTTGTGGTCTTCACTATCGAACCGACAAAGGCCGAACTGAATAAAGCAAAGAAGGACAAGAAACGGCCGGACGATATGCCGAAGAACGCGCTCGGCATCATGGATCTTTCGAGCGGTCAGGTGGCCCGCGTCGAACGGGTCAAGAATTTTCAAGTACCGGAAGATGCCAGCGGTTTCATCGCGTATTCGATGGAAGCAAACCCAGGCGCGGCTCCGAATCGAGAAGCCACCGACAGCGCCGCGCCCAAAGAACCTGCGCCCGAACAATCGGAAGCTGAAGATGAAGATGCCGCACAGCGACCGCAAGGTGGCGGTGGGCGGCCGCCTGCGCGTGGGCCAAAGAAGGAATACGGAACCGATTTGATCATTCGCAACATGACGATGGGCGCCGAACGAACGATCGGCGACGTGCTCGACTACAGCTTCAGCAAAGACGCAAAGACGATTGCCTACACCGTCTCTTCGAAGAATGAAGAAACCAACGGCGTGTACGTCGTCTCGCCGCAGAGCGACGCCGCACCAACGCCGCTGCTCGCCGGCAAAGGCAAGTATCAGAAGCTGACCTGGGATGACGATCAGACCGAACTCGCTTTCATCAGCGACCGCGACGATCAGGCATCGAAGCAGGCAAAATTCAAAATCTATATGTGGGAACGCGGCAGCGCGACCCCGGTTGCGGGCAACGGAAACCCGACCGTGAGGGAGGATGCCAGAAGTGAGGACGCCAAAAACCACGCCACCGCCCTGCCCGCACCCGTCGCCAGCGAAGTCGTTTCAATATCTTCACCCGGCTTCAGAAAAGATTTCGTCGTCAGCGGCCAGGCGAATCTCAGTTTTTCACTCGACGGCTCTCATCTGTTCCTCGGCGCCGCGCCGCCGCCCGAGCCAGAGAAGAACGCCGACGATGACATCCCGGCCGACGAGAAGGTGATGGTCGATCTATGGCACTGGAAAGATGACTACATCCAACCGATTCAAAAAGTCCGCGCCGAACAGGAGCGCAATCGATCCTATCGCGCGGTCTACGACGTCAAGGGCAAGAAGTTCGTCCAACTCGCCGACGAGAAAATGGAGAACCTGCAGCCTTCAACTGACGGACGCATGGCCATCGGCTCGGACAATCGGTCTTACCGCGTGACCAGCGATTACGATCCCGGCTTGACCGATTACTACCTGGTCAGCGCTGAGGACGGCACGCGCAAACCTGTCACACAGAAACAGCGCTTCAACGTTTCGCTTTCGCCGGGCGGCAAATACGCGCTGTATTTCGACGGCAAAGATTGGACGAGCTACTCAGTCGCGACCGGCGCCAAGGTCAACTTAACGAAGAGTCTCGGCGTGAGCTTCTTCAACGAAGAAAACGACACGCCCGAGTTACCGAACGCTTACGGCGTCGCGGGTTGGACCAAAGACGACGCGTCGGTCCTGATTTACGATCGATTCGATGTGTGGCAACTCTCGCCCGACGGCAATGGCGCGAAGAACCTGACCGACGGCGTGGGCCGCAAAGACAAGATTCAGTTTCGTTACGTGCGGCTCGAGCCGCGCGAGCGAACCATCGATCCGGCCACGCCTCTGCTTCTGCATGCGGAAAACTTAGAGACTCGCGATTCAGGTTTCTATCGCGATCGTCTCAGCGGTGGCTTGCCTGAAAAGTTGATCATGGGCGCGAAGGATTACAACAATCCCACCAAAGCCAAGGATGCCGACGTGCTGATGTTTACTGCGTCGCGCTTTGACGAGTTCCCCGACATCTGGGTGACCGATTCCAATTTCAAAGCGCCGAAGAAAATCAGCAACGGCGACACGCAGCGCGCGCAATTCAACTGGGGCACCGCCGAGATGGTCAATTTCAAAAACACGGACGGCGTCGCTTTGAAAGGAATGCTGCTGAAGCCGGACAACTTCGATCCAAAGAAGAAGTATCCGATGATCGTTTACATCTACGAACGTCTTTCACAGGGCATTCACCAATTTCGAGCGCCCGGGCCCGGCACTTCCATCAACGCTGCGTACTACGTCAGCAACGGCTATCTGATTTTCATGCCCGACATTGTTTACAAGACCGGATATCCCGGACGTGACGCGTTGCAATGCGTCTTGCCCGCGCTACAAGCCGTCGTCGACCGGGGCTTTGTCGACGAGAACAACATCGGTATCCAGGGTCACAGTTGGGGCGGCTATCAAATCGCTTACATGGTGACGCAGACGAACCGCTTCAAAGCTGCCGAAGCCGGCGCCGCCGTCGCGAACATGACAAGCGCCTACAGCGGCATTCGTTGGGGCACCGGTCTGCCGCGCCAATTTCAATACGAACATTCACAGTCGCGCATCGGCGGCTCGCTTTGGGAATATCCAATGCGGTTCATCGAGAACTCGCCGCTCTTTCACATCGACAAAGTGCAGACGCCGCTCTTGCTGATCAATAACGACGAAGACGACGCGGTGCCATGGTATCAGGGCATCGAGTTCTATCTCGGCTTGCGCCGCCTGAATAAAGAGGCCTACATGTTCAGCTACAACGGCGAAAAGCATGGCCTGCGCAAGCGCATCAACCAGAAAGACTACACGCGCCGGATGCAGGAATTCTTCGACCACTTTTTGAAGGGCGCGCCCGCGCCCGAGTGGATGGAGAAAGGCATTCCGTATCTGCAGAAGGAAAAAGAGAAGGAGAAATATCGCGTGACGGACGAGGCACCCTCAGTATCAGAAACCCGACCGTAAGGGAGGGTGCCCGCCAATCACTCGACCGTAAAGCTGGCCCAGCTTTTCACACGACAGCGCGCGAGATGCTCCCAAAGATCTCGCGCGCTGTCGTGTCAGGAATCAATATCGAATCTTGTTCTACAACTACGTCGAGGCATTAACGCTCCGACGGAATGCGGCGCAAACCCTCACGCTATCACTTCTTCTTCTCAAACATCGTGCGCCCCACTGAAATCATCGCCAACGCCCGCGGCGCGTCACCGCTGAAACTGCGCGCGGCATCGAGCGCCTGATAGAAATCTTCCCTGGTCAGATTCTCAAACACCTGAGCTAGATCCGTGGGCGCGGCGAGTTCGGTGCCCAAGCGCATGCTGAACTTTCCTTCCAGGATCAACGAAGTCTGTCCGTTCTCGCCGGTGAAATCGGGTACGGCGTTGGCGGCTTTGACGGTTTCGCTCAGCAACTCCCAGTTGCGGGCTTTATCAATTTTGGAAAACTGAGAAAGCAGAGCGACGAGACAATACGCTCGCGCGGAAGTGGCGGCGTCGATGCGGCGCGTTTCAGCCAGCGCCTCTTCCAGTATTTCGCCGGCGCGTACTCGATCTTTTTCTTTGAATAAGCCGGCAATCTGAGTCAGGAAATGCGCGCGCAGCGTGTGCGGCAGATCGGTTTTACGCAGCAATGTGAGCGCTTCCTCAGCGCGCTTCTTTTGCAGCAGAGTGCGGATGAAATTGTAGTTGACGAACGTGCGCACACCGTTGCGTGTCTCAGAGTCTTCGATCTTGTCAACGAAGTCATTAGCCCGCGGGTCGCCTTTGTCAGCGGCGCTCATCGCGGCAAAGACGTAAGCGCGATCGCGTTGGTCTGAGGTGGCTGCGCGATCCAGGCGATCTTTCAATTCATCATCGAACGATCCAGGCTGGCCGTTATCGTTCATGCCGCGGTTCAGAGCTCGTTCACCGAATTCCGCGGTGGTACGTCCAGCTTCGGGCCCGAGCGCCGCGAGTTGCGCGCTCAGCGAAGGAGCAAGGTCGGGCGCGAATTGCTGAAACAAGGGCAGCAGCCGCGTCACCATGAAGTAAGTGCCGGCGCGCCCGGCGGACGATTGCTCGATCTGCGCGATTGGCCGCAAAAGGATGTTGGCGGCCGTCTGAAAGAAAGCTTTGCGCAATTGCGGAGAAAGCGCCGGCGGCGGGTGCGATGGAAATGAGTTGCTCGAAGGAATGCCGCCCGGCGAAACCACCAAAAAGATCGAAGGCGTAAAGGCGTACGAGGTCAGGAGCGATACCGTGTT
>DATANL010000110.1:0-4937 GCA_036266295.1 Pyrinomonadaceae bacterium
CAGACGCGTCGACGGAAATCGGTTGAGTGGACCGCTGGATCATAAAGTTATTGAGACCCAAAACTCGAATCATTCCTCAGAGGAGCACGACATGGACGACTCAGCTTCTAAAGATCAAAACAATGTTAGCGAGAACTTCAACTTCCTCTTTATCAGAGACCTGGCTCTTAATCCGCTGGCCGCTTCTCCGCCCGTCGAAGCGACTTTACAAGTCGAGCAGGAGAACGGCTACGCGATCGTACAGTATGAATTGAAACGTGGGGCTTTCGTCCACCGCGCTATCCTGAAGGCTGGCGGCCGCGTCTACGGTCCGATTGCGCACTGCGGACTGCTCGTTGGCGGGGTCAGTATCTCGGATCTCAAAGCAATTAGCGGCGTGCGCTTCGCCGGCGTCATGCACCCCGGCTACAAGCTCGATGCCAAGCTGCGTGCAAAAGCAATTCAGGGGGCTGCGGATGAACGCCTCGATCTCGCGGTGACTGTCTTCGAGAATGCTGCGGCAACGGCTGAGGCGATTAACAAACTCGGTGGAAATGCGCGCGTCGTCGAGACGGCCGATAGCCGCCAGGTGCTCGTAGTTCAGATCTCGGCGGGGCAGCTCGCGGCGCTCGCCGCACTCGCCGAGGTTCGGCACGTCGAACGCACCTACACCCCGAAACTTCTACTCGATAACGCGCCGGTCCGCATTGGCGTGCGGGCCAACAATGCGCCGCCCTGGCAGAACATCCTCAATCTGTCCGGGAATGGTCAGGTGCTGGGCGTCTATGACAGCGGCGTAGACACCGGCGTTACTGACGGGCTTGTGCCTGATCTCCTGTCGCGCGTCCAGGGAGATGTTGCCAACTGGGCCAATGGCACCATGCAGCCAACCTGGGCAGACCTGAATTACGATGGCACAACCAATATTCATGGCACTTTCGTAACCGGCGCCGCCATCGGTAATGGCACATCTTCCACGGAGGGTCTCCTCAGCGGAGTAGCTCCGTTAGCAACGGCGATCATCCGTCCGATGAACGCCGATTCGAACGGCCTTCAGCCGGGTTACTTGGATATCACACTTGCCCTCGATCATGCTTTCACCGCCGGCGCTCGCGTTCACAATGATAGCTGGGGGCCCGCGGAAGGCACTTTTCCCGATCTCGAGGCCGTCTTGAACACCTACTCGCAACAGGGTTCGGCCCAAATTGACGCCTTCGTCGTTACCAATCCGACAATGTTGGTGGTGACCGCCGCCGGAAACTCTGGCAACAATGGTTCGACGATCGCCACGCTGAGCTGTTCGAAAAACTCGCTGGTAGTCGGGAATTCAGGTAATGGCCAGCCACCCTCTGGGAATCCGGAGGCCGTCGGTCTCGATCCTAACGCGATCGACCACGACAGCTCACGCGGTCCGAGCCCAGGTGGCCGGCTCAAACCCGACGTCGTCGCTCCTGGGGAGATGGTGGCGATGCGCTGTCCGCAAACAGGTTGCCACGGCACCGACCCGTATATCGGTCAGCCAAACTACGGCTATGCCAACGGGACATCCGTGTCGACTCCGCTCGTCTCGGGAACAGCCTTATTGGTGCGCGAACTAATCACCCATCAAGTCAATCGGCCCGATGCCACGGGCATGTTGATCAAGGCGTTGCTTATCAACGGCGCAGAACAGCTTTACCAAAGCGTGCCAGATAATAGCCAGGGTTGGGGCCGGATCAATCTGCGGCAGTCGCTCAACGAGGCGGACGTCACAAAAGTCTATTTCTTCGACTCGTTGAGCGAGCGCGATTTTGCATTCTCGTTCGTGGAGACCGGACAATCGGTCGTTTTCGAAAACGTCAACTTCGTGCAGGGGAGCCCGCTGGCAATCACGCTGACCTGGTACGATCCGGTCGATGCCACCGGCGCCGGCGTGCTGATTAACGATCTCGATCTCACGTTGACCCTGGGCAACGGCACGGTTTATCACGGGGGCGTGGACAGTATGCAGAACGGCCAGACCTTAGCCGCCGGTCCGGCCGATACAACCAACAACACACAGAAAATTATTCTCTTCCAGGCCCCCGCTGGTCCCTGCACCATCGCGGTCACGGCCACCAGAATCGCGGCAAACCAACGGCAGCCATTTGCTCTGGTTGTCTCCCCAGTCATCAGTCAAGGCGATTTGCCTCAGGAGATGGCCCAGCGCCAACTGCAAGCCCTGCCAAATGAGAGCTAAAACCCATGAACAAAAAAAAGAAAAGTGGTATAGCCGATGCCTGAATTCACAATAACAATTGACGCAGCCGAAAGCTGGGTGGACACCGGACTCGATCTAAAAGGTAGCGCAACGGTCGACATCGAGGTTATCAGTGGCACCTGGACCGCCAACCCCGAGAACGGGATGGTCGACGGGAACGGCCACCCCGACTTGATTGCAAAGGAGGGCTACAGCCTGCCCGAGGCCGTAGAAGGGTTGTTGGTGGGCCGCCTCGGCTACAGCAGTCCCGCCTTCACCTTCCCCGTCGGCTCAAGATGTACCATCGGGCCGGGGCTGGCCGGGGAGCTACACCTTAGCATCAATGACGACATCAATGGTCTCTACGGGGCGGGATTCACCGACAACGAAGGTTCGCTCAATGTCAGAATCAAGATCACTTAGGACCGTACGGAAAACGCGTCTCACGCATTGGTCGCTGGGCGGAGAATCCGCACGGACTCGTGATTCGAGAGGTTCCGAATCAGGAGCAATGACGAGCTTCGCGCTTCAGGTCGCAACTGCGAAATATCCATGCGTATGAGTTGACAGAACTGCTGGTGAGAGCGCCGCTGGTCAGGGTTACCGGCCAGGGTTGCGTAACGGATAAGCCGGACAGTGGCGCAATCCCAAATACCTTGCACCCAGGCCAACCGCCTGGGAGAGCCGCCTCATTAAAGCTGTAACTGAACAGGTACGAGAACCGGAAGGCGGTAGCGATCCCGGCAATGAGATCGACGCGGTTCAGGGAACCAGGGAATGAGTATTAGTCAGGAAGATAAGGACCACTATCGGAAATTGTCCAGAGAGGCGATCGCCCAGACTATACCTTATCCGCGCGGGCTGTTTAAGGGGCGTGGAATTGTCATTTGCGGCGGGGGTCCAAGGTATTTCACCTGCGCCTGGGTTTGTATAAACATGCTTCGCCGCCAGGGGTGTAGATTGCCTATCGAGTTGTTTTATCTCGGTCCTTACGAGATGAATGCTCAGCTAATCGAATTAGTGGAACCTCTTGGCGTGACGTGCATCGATGCGCACACTCTGGCGGACGTGCATCCGGTGGCCCACCTGGCGGGCTGGGAACTCAAAGTTTATGCACTCCTGTATTGCTCGTTCGAGGAGGTGATACTCCTTGATGCTGACAATGTACCCTTGATCGATCCCGAAGAAATCTTTTCCTGGCCCGAGTTCATCGATACCGGCGCCGTTTTCTGGCCCGACTTTATGCCGATTACCCGGGAAAACGAAATCTGGGAGGTCGCCGAGGTTGAATACCGATACGAACCATCGTTTGAGTCCGGACAGATCGCCGTCGATAAGAAGCGTACGTGGGGAAGCCTTTTGCTCGCCATGCACTATGGCGAACACGCGAGTTTTTACTATCCGTTGACGGGCGGAGACAAAGACACTTTTCACATCGCATTTCTGAGACTGGGACAAAGCTATTCGATGGTGCCGTATGACGTCAGGTCACTGCATGACGCGGCCATGCTGCAGCACAATTTTTCCGGTGAGGTCATTTTCCAACACCGGCAAAACGCAAAATGGCGGATTGTGGTCACTGAGAATCGAAGGGTGGAAGGGTTCAAAGAGGAAGAGCAATGCATCGAGTTTGTGCGCGACTTAAGTCGAAAGTGGAATGGCCTTGTTCAGCGACCGATACCTAACCATCCAAGCTTACTGGAATTGCAGCGAACCATTAGCTCAATAGGCCGATTCGCTTACCGCCGGGTGGGTCACGATGAGCGGTTGATGACCTTTAACCGCGATCAAACCATTGGCGAAGGCCGGGCCGCCCTCGAGACCGAATGGCACGTGGAACTGGACACCTCCAGGCAAGCGTGCCTCGCGATCACTGGGCGAGGCCAGATCACCTGTCTCTTGAAAATGGAGAAGGACGGTGTGTTCCGGGGGCGCTGGCTGGTTTTTGAACGCATGCCCATTGAACTCATCCCGACTGGCCTGCTCGATCCTGAGACGTTGTCGAAGCTGTTATGCCAACAACTTCGGCAAGAGGTTGCCGGCAAAAAAGCGATTCTGGTGTTCCTCGGTAGAGCTCGCGAGTTTATACAGTTCCAAAACGGACAACTGGTTCGTGATAGCCGAGGCGACTATGAGTTGGATGTCTTATTTGACTGGAGCGCCGTGTCCTCAGCTAACGCCGCGGCCAAACTAAGATTGACGCGAAATGGGTCGTCGCATGATCTGCATTTGGGGCCGGACGGCGTTTGGAGAGAGGACGACGGCTCGTCGAATTCGGACCGCTTGGAATTGCTGCTCTTGCGCGATCCGTGATTAGGAGGACCACTCTGAGCTTGAAGTACCTTGACCTTTTCGACCGAGACTTCTCTCAAGGGCTGGGTGTGCGCGCTCGTTCGTTCCGGCAAGTCTTTGAACTGCTGGAAGCCCTCCATTCACCCCCTTACACCATCGTGGAAACGGGTGTTACTAATTTGCCTGTTCCGCCTCTGCCATGGAAAGCGCCATCCCCACACGGCCACAGCAGCGTGCTGTTCCAACATTTTTTGAACCATCATGGCGGACGTTTGTATTCGGTAGACATAAATCCGGAACACTGTGCAGTCGCTTTGGAGTATGCCGACAATCATGTCGAAATTGTTTGCGCTGATAGCCGTCGCTTTCTGCATCAACGTAGGTTCCAATCGCCGATTAATTGCCTGTATTTGGACTCGCTGGAAATCGATTGGGGCAATCCACATCT
>DATANL010000111.1:0-4156 GCA_036266295.1 Pyrinomonadaceae bacterium
AAGTTCGCATCGAACGGGAGACTGTTGTGAGTCACGTCATCGATAATGCCGACGCTGAAGTGGTTCTTCGGCGCCGCTTTGGTTATTTCGTCGAAGACGCTCTTGACCATTGCCGGCGTGAATTCTTTTGAGCCCAGGCCGTAGCGACCACCGACGATGTACGGCGCCGTCAGCGGTCCCCCGTTACGAGCCGGATTCTGATACGCCTCGGCCACGGCTGTGACTACGTCTTGATAAAGCGGTTCACCGGCGGCCCCGGGTTCTTTCGTGCGATCAAGCACCGCGATTCTCTTAGTCGATGTCGGAAGCGCCGCAATGAAGTGCTCAACCGAGAACGGGCGATAGAGACGGACTTTTAAGAGGCCGATTTTCTCGCCTTGCGCGGTCAAGGCGTTGACGGTTTCTTCCGCGGTTTCGCAGCCTGAGCCCATCATCACGATGACGCGTTCGGCGTCAGGTGCGCCGACGTAATCGAACAAGCGATACTCACGGTCGGAGACTTCGCCGAATTTCTTCATGGCCCGTTCGACAATCTCGGGAGTTGCGTCATAGAACGAGTTTGCGCGTTCGCGTGATTGAAAGAAGACGTCCGGGTTCTGTGCGGTGCCACGCATTACCGGATGATCCGGCGTCAGCGCTCGACGGCGATGCGCGCGGACCAGTTCTTCGTCAACCATCGCGCGAATCTGATCGTCATTGAGTTCTTCGATCTTCATCACTTCATGCGAGGTGCGGAAGCCGTCGAACGCGTGAACGAATGGGACCCGTGATTCGAGCGTCACCGCCTGCGCAATCAGCGCAAAGTCCATGACCTCCTGAATCGAATTCGAGAAGAGCATTCCCCAACCGGTCGAGCGCGTCGCCATCACGTCGCTATGGTCACCGAAAATCGAAAGTGCGTGCGTCGCCACCGAACGCGCGGCGATGTGAAAGACCGTGCTGGTCTGCTCGCCCGCGATCTTGAACATGTTTGGAATCATTAACAGCAGGCCCTGGCTGGCGGTGAAAGTCGTCGTCAGCGCGCCGGTTTGCAGGCTGCCGTGGACCGTCCCCGCCGCGCCGCCTTCGGACTGCAGTTCGCGCACGATGGGCGTCATGCCCCAAATATTTTTCTTACCTTTGGCCGCCCATTCGTCGGACGACTCGCCCATCGCCGATGACGGCGTGATCGGATAAATCGCAATCACTTCGTTGGTTTTGTAGGCGACGTAAGCGGCGGCTTCGTTGCCGTCGATGGTGACCATTTGGTTGGTCATGGTTAGCGGTTACCTCCGAAAGGCACGGAAATTGAAAAATGAAAAATGAAAAATGAAAAATGGAAATTTCAAATTGCTTGATTCGTTTACGCGGCGCTTACAACTGAGCGCCGCTTTCCAAATTTGCAATTTGCATTTTTCAATTTTCATTTTGCAATGCTCTTTACTTCTTCTAACCCACATGATCCGGTCGCTACCGCTTCCGGTCATCTGACACAAAAATAGCCGCAGGCGGCCCCTCCCACTGAACCGCCTGCGGCGCTTACAAGGAAGCTTCAGTCTAATCCCTGGGGAATCCCAGATTAGTTGACCTTCACGTTGATTTGCTTCGGTCTCGCTTCCTCGTTTTTCGGCAGCGTGATGGTGAGCACGCCGTCTTTGAACTCGGCGTTAATCCTGCCGGCATCGACGTACAAGGGAACGTTGAAGCTGCGCATGAATTCACCATAATGCCGCTCGACGCGATGATAATTTTCGCGGTCCGTTTTCTCTTCGAACTTACGCTCGCCCCGCAGGGTGAGCACGTTCTGTTCCAACTTAACTTCCACGTCTTCCTTCTTGACCTCCGGCAATTCGAACTTCATTACCAGTTCTTTATCGGTCTCGAAGATATCGCACGGCGGGACCCAGGCCTTCATCGGCCACTCTTCGGTGAAGAGCGGTTGGGTCTCGAGGCGATGTGGGAACAGACGGAACGGATCGAGATGCATGAAGTCCTTGATGGGCGACATGAAATTGCCGCTGTTCATGATCGATTCTCCTTTCAATAGTTCCGCCCCGATTGTTTTCGACGCGCCCACTCGTACTCCTTCAGTCGCCGTCGTTACCAAAGGCTTTCGCCTTTCCGGTTTCGAGCTGATTGATCTTCCCATGCAACCAACTCTTGACGACAGCTTGCGTCTTAACTTCGTCGCCCGTCATTTCGAGCTCTTCAATCGTATTGCCAGCTTCATTCAGGGGGATGAAATGACAAGGAATCGGTTGAGAGCGATCGTCCGGTTTGACGAAGTCAAGCAGTTGACATTCAGAGCACGGATGGGCGCGATAGGGATATCCATAATTCAAACAACTCAGCGAATCCTGGAAGATGGACTTTGGTAACCAAGGCGCGCGGACCGAACGGCCATACCCGCCTTCCTCGATGAAAGATAATTCCTGTTTGAGTAGTTCAAGCATGTCGCGGTCATCATTTGCCATGTCAAAGTCCCTCCGTTTCTCCCTGTGTTTGCTGAGCAACAAGCCGCTGCTCATGAGCTATGAATCCCGTTTCGATGGCACAGCAACCGATATGCCGATTGAAATTCAAAGCATTAGTTGCGCAGATCACATTTGTTTCCGGAAACTCATGAGGAAAGTTCCGCAGGGCTTGAGCGAAAACTCCCAATCAATACCGTTTAGTATCGGAGAATCACGCAAACGGCTGATAAACGAGTCGGCACGTCTGTTGCTCAAAGTCGGCTGCCTGGTTTGGAGTGCGGCGGCTTGACGCCGCTTTTCATATCGCTTTATTTCGCGAGTGGATCGACAGGAAACCTAAAGCGGCGTCAAGCCGCCGCACTCCAAAAAAGGAGACAAGAACTTAATGAACGTAGCGACCAGAGCCGTTGCCGGCAACCAGATGCCGGCGCGTCCGCCGATGCGGGTCCTGCCATTCAACTCGCCCTTACGCGCCATTCCCGGAATCGATCGAGTCAGCCGCACGAGGATTTATCCGCGCGGCGCCGTCGTGTTTCATGAAGGGAATGTCGCGCGCGGCGTTTATGTGCTGTCGTCAGGACGCGCCAAGGTTTCCATCTCGTCGGCCGACGGTAAGAAGTTAATTATCCGGGTGGCGAAACCCGGCGACGTCCTGGGCCTTTATGCCGGAATGACCGGCCGGCCATTCGAAGCGACGGCGGAAATGGTTGAGGGCGGCCGCGTGGATTTCATCTCTCGATCGGATTTGCTGAATCTCATGTGGGAGAACCACAGCCTGCATGCCGACCTGGTCGAAATGTTCAGCCGTCAGTTCAGCGAGTTTGTAGACCATACCAGAATGTTGGTTTTGTCCGAGTCGGCTTTAGAGAAGCTGGCTCGATTGATCGTCAGATGGGGTCGCGATTTTGGCGAGCGGACCAGCGACGGCATTCGCGTCAAACTTTTACTGACGCAGGAAGAGATCGCCCAGATAATCGGCGCGTCACGTGAGACGGTCACCAGGCTTTTCAGCGCCCTGAAGCGGGACCAAATCATCCGGGTCAAACGAGACTTGATGTGGATTCGCGACAGCGAGGCTCTGGCGTCAATAGCGCAAGTCAGCCCTTGAATTTTCGATGGGCCGTGATGCCCGTCACGGCGGGCCACTGTCAAAATTACTAGCATGCGAACGCCCGCTCCAGCCCTATTATTAGCGTGGCGAACTGGCACTACCGGGTAAGTTTCTCAGAGGAATAAGAAGGAGGCTCCAAGGTGAGACTCGCAAGGTTAATCAAAACGCTGATCGTCGTGAGCTCAGTTGTTGCCGTGGTCGTGTGGCTAACGGGTACAAAGAGTTCGCAGGCGGTCGGCCGTTCGGGCAATGACGACAAGCCGTCGGCGACTGATTATGTCGGCAGCGATACCTGTCAAGCCTGTCACGAGGACACGTTCAAGGCGTACTCGCACACCGTACACGCCACGCTGACCAGGCTCAGTAGCTGGAAAGACAAAGCTACCGGGTGCGAGTCGTGTCATGGTCCGGGCAAAGCGCACGTCGACGGCGGCGGTGACAAGACAAAGATCATCAGCTTCACCGGCAAATCGTCGAAAGAGATTTCCGAGACGTGCTTGAGCTGTCACGCCGGCAAGGAAGAGCGCAACAATTTCCGCCGCGGCGAGCACTGGCGCAACGACGTCGGCTGTATCGATTGCCACTCGCCGCA
>DATANL010000112.1:0-4727 GCA_036266295.1 Pyrinomonadaceae bacterium
GTACGTGGCGGCGCGAACGGAAGATCGCGACGAGGGAATTGAACCGAGGTTCAGTCTGGAGAGTAAAAAGAGTACGCGTGAACGCGCGGTGTACTAAGTCGATGTGACGAGTGACAAGTGACCAGTGACAAGGTGACCAGAGCGATTAGAACCTAATCGGGACTCTTCAGGCGTCAATCAATTAGCCCTGGAAGTGGCGACTAACAAGCGGCGATTGACAAGAGCGATCAGAAACATCTGGTCACTCGTCACTGGCCACTCGTCACTCAGCTAAACTGTCGCCACTTCGGCGGCCTCGGCATTTCGTTTCACGATCACCAGCGTAATGTCGTCTGCTGCGGGCGTGCCCTGGCAGAATTTGGTGAGCGCCGATTCGATGCGATCGCGTATGCCGCCGGCGGTAGCGTCGAGGTTCCGCGCGACGACTTCATACAAACGCGTCGGACCAAATTCTTCGCCGGCGGGGTTCACTGCTTCGGACACTCCGTCCGAATAAACTACCAGCACATCGCCGGCGCGCAGCTGCGTGCGGCCTTCGCGAAATTCTGCACCCTCCATAATGCCGAGCGGCAAACCTCCGGCGGCCAACTGTTCCATCGTGCCGCCGGCATGGACGATCAGCGGCGGGTTGTGACCGGCATTCAGAAAAGTGAGCGACCCGGATTTCGGATCCAGCTCACCATAGAACAAGGTCACGAAGCGGTTCGCGGGAATGCTTTCCACCAGATAGCGATTGACGGCGCTGATGGTGTCGACGATTGAATCGTGATTATCGGCCTGCGCGTGGATGGCCGCGTGCAGCGATGACATCAAAAGCGCGGCGGCTGTCCCTTTACCTGAAACGTCGCCCAGCGCAATCACGAGTTTGCCGTCCTCGCGACGGATGAAGTCGTAATAGTCACCGCCGATTTCGTAACAAGGAAAACTGATGCCCTGCAATTCCCAGCCTTCGAGTTGCGGCGCGGCGGCCGGCAGGAAGCGTTGCTGAATTTCACTGGCGACCTGTTGTTCGCGCTCGAGACGTTCACGCTCCATCTGTTCTTCAGTCAGGCGAGCGTTCTCGACGCGAATGGCCGCAACTGACGCCAGCGTGGTCAGCACTTTTAGATGATCTTCGGTGAAGCGCGCGTCCGACAAAGGCGAGTCGGCATAGATGATGCCGAAGACGTTGGCGCCGACGCCCAGCGGCACGGCGAGCACTGAACGGACGCCCTGGAGCATGACGGTGCCGCCCATGAAACGCGGATCAGCCTGGGCATCCGAAGTCAAAACCGACTTGCCGTTGGTCACGACTTCGTCGATAACCGAACGGCTGATGCGGATCTCGCCAACCTCGCCCGCGCGATCACGCAGCCGCGCGACGGCAACTTTCAATTCCGGGTTCTTGGCGTCGCGCATCATGATCATGCAGCGATCGGCCGGCACGGCTTCGAACACCAGCGCGACGATTTGCTCGAGGGTTTCGTTGAGGGTGACTGAGGCGAGCAGGGCCACGCCGACTTTGCCGATTAAGACGAGCAAGTCGCTCTGTTTTGCGTGGCGAGGCGCGGAATCTTCGCGAGTGCGCGCGCCTTCGATCGCTTCGAACAAACCGGAAGTAGTTCGATCGGCAGATGACAACGCGATCGTCGCCTCGGGGATGGACGACGTATTGTCGGTAATCATGGTCGCGCCGCTGCTCAAAGGGAAGGCGCTGTCATTGAAGACGATTTCCGTCTCGCCGATTTGAATGCGACCGCCGCGAGTCAGGGTGATGGCTGATTCGACGACCGAACCGTTGTACAGAGTGCCGTTGGCTGAACCGAGGTCCTGGAGTTTGTACTCGTCGCCTTCGTTGCGGACTTCGGCGTGAACGCGCGAGGCGAAGGGATCGGGAATACACAGGTCGTTTCGCGCGGAGCGTCCGATGGTCACGCGCAGACGATTGATCGGGAAGTGTTCCGCGGCGCGGTCAGGGTATTTGACGATTAGCTCAGCCATTTGTCAGTACCACCTGCGTCAGTGGGTGGGTAACGCATCTATCAGTACCACCTGCGTGAGCGGGTGGGTACCGCATCTATCAGAACCACCTGCGTGAGCGGGTGGGTACCGCATTTGTCGGGAGACCCGCCCGCTTACGCAGGCGGTTCTGATCACTTCCTTCGTCGCGGTTGGGCGACGACTGGTCCACCGCTGCGCCGCACCACGACCGTGCCGGAAATGTAGTCATGCAGCGCGCGTCCCGTCGGGGTAACGATGACCATCAGGAATCCCAGGGCAAATGGAATCAGCGATAGCGGATAACCGATAAAGTGACGCACGAATGCTCGCAGCATGCCCGGTGGGCCGCCGCCGATTCGCTCGATGCGGAGGCCAGTCGTCCACTTGCCGATCGATCGTCCGGTGAGGCCCGCCATCACGCCGAGATCGCCCACGGCGACTATCACCGCCAGAATGATGCCAACTTTCTCGGCCGTGCCGCCGGCCAGCCGCGCGCCGCCGCCCATCAAACGCGCAATCATTATGCTGAAGACCAAAACCAACGCGAACACGATGTAGTCAATCAGCAGCGCGCCGCAGCGCAAGGCAAAGGGGGCTCGATATCGCACGCGGACATGCGATTCGTGCCGGTGCGTCGTGGTCATTAGCGGCGGCTTGGCGCGTTCGATGTCAGCGGTCATAGAGGAATCTTATCGGCGAAATTAGCGAGCGTTAGATTAGAGAAGGATTTGGAATGAGTCAAAGGCAGCGCAAATTGTTAATTTGCATTCGTCTTGAAATCAAGTCCAGCCCAGAAATGAATCGGCGCAAATTAATAATTTGCGGCTGTGTCAGCCCATCAGAAAATGGAGCGTCGTCTCGCCGACTTTGATGCGGTCGCCGCTATCGAGCGGACGCGGCTGGCGCGGCTCGAGCCGGTGCACATCGTTGATGACCGTCCCGTTTACCGAGCCTAAGTCCTCAACCTTGTAGGTGTCGCCGTCGCGCCAGATGCGCGCGTGACGCCGCGAAACTTTGGTGTGCGGATCGAAACGCGACAAATCAACCTCGGGAAAAATATTGGAAAGCGGATCGGTCCGGCCGACCAGATTGCTGTCCCGCTGCAAATTAAATGACGCGTCAAGTTCAGTGGTGCCGGCCACGACCAGCTTTGCGGTCGGCCGCGCCGCGAGCCGGGCGCTCGAGTCTGCTGACGGCTGTCGCGATCCGCAATGCGCGCAAAAGACATCGTCGGCCGCGATGCGCCCTCCGCAGAAACCGCAGAACACAATTGCCACGGCCAGCGTTTCACCGCCGAGTTGTTCGGCAGGCGCGCCGTAACTGACCTGGCCGGAACGCAACTTATTCAGGTGCCCTGCCAGTGCGTCTCGCATTTCGGCGCACGACGAAAAACGATGCTCGGGCTTGTATTCGACGGACCGAATCAACACCTGCTCGATTTCCGACGTCAGCTGCGGATTGATTTGCCGGGGCCGCGGGTTCTTAGTGAAATCGAAAATCAACAGGGGATTGTCCTGCGGATCCGATCCCGTCAAGAGATGGAACATCGTCGCGCCCAGACTGTAAATGTCGACGCGCGGATCGGCCTGGCCACTGAATAACTCGGGCGGCGCATAGCCCATCGTGCCGACTGCCGTGACGCCTTTTTCTTTCTTGTTGACCCAGCGCGCGATGCCGAAATCGATCAGCATGATCCGGCTCAGGTTGCTGTCGAACATCAAATTCGCCGGTTTGAGATCGCGGTAGATGATTGGTTGGGGGCGAGTGTGCAAATAGTAAAGCACGTCGGCGACCTGCACGCCCCACTCGGTCACGGTCAACTCATCGATCGTGCCGCCGGGCGATGCGCGCAGACGCGAGGCGAGGTCGCTGCCCGGGATAAACTTCATCACCAAATAAAAGCGCTCTGAGTTGTCGTCGTAGAAATAATCGTAGACCGTCGGAATCGAGGGATGTTCGAGTTCGGTCAGGAGCAGCGACTCTCGTTTGAAATCGGCGATGGCTTTTTCGTGTTGCGCGTCGTCGAGGTGCGATTCGATCATCTCTTTGACGGCGCGGGGCGCATCGCCCAGGTTTCGATCCTTGGCGAGATAGACTGCACCCATGCCGCCGCCGCCGATTCGACGCACGACTTCGTAGCGGTGATTAAGAACTTTGCCGGCTTCCAGGGCCTTGGGTTTACTGCGGCGTGAGCCGCCGGTGGGTGACGAGCCCGTTCCGGCCGGTTCATTTTCTTCGACGAGTTCGCCGGTACCGCGTTGCGCCGCCATCGAGGTGTGGCGGTCGTGGCTGTTGGCTGCGGATGTTTCGGAGGATGCGGCCGGCGGCGGGGGTGTTAGCGAATCGCCAAAAGGGACGGCGGCGGTATCGCGTTGTAGTCGCGTGCCGCAAACGCCGCAGAACTTTTCGTCACCGGTTGACGCGCCACATTGATGACATTCGGCCATATTCTTAATCGATGAGGTCGGGCAGAGTTGCCACCAAGAAGTCTTTGCCTATTTCGTTACCCTGAACCGCAGGAACGTTTTCCCGACAATAATTTCGTCGCCGTCTTTTAACGGCTGTCGATCACCGGGGGCCAGGCGGCGGCCACGATTAACAAAGGTGCCGTTGGTCGAACCCAGATCTTCGATCAAATAATTCCCGTCGCGCGCTACGATGCGCGCGTGACGCCGCGACACCTTGGCCTCAGGGTCGTCCGAATCTAAATCGACATCGGGAAACACGCCACCAACGGCGTCCCAGCG
>DATANL010000113.1:0-12771 GCA_036266295.1 Pyrinomonadaceae bacterium
CAGGTTCGCCTCCTCGACGAAACTGTCCGGCCACAGCCGCTGCATCAATTCGTCTTTCTCAACCACGTCGCCCCGGCTTTCGATCAGCAGCAGCAACGTGTCGACGGCCTTTGCCTTCAGCGGCACGAGTTCGTTTTCGCGCAGCACCTGGCGATTGCGCGTGTCGATGCGAAATGGACCGAACTCGTAAAAGTGCCGATTTTCTCTGGTCATTCAGCGGTTGAGAAGTGGTTGAGAATCATTTGAGCGTCGGGTTGAAGACTTTTAGATCACGCCTCGCCGATTATCCCGCCCGTTCGAGCCAGCATTCTAGACCAGAGATTTTAAGGGGACAACATTTCAGTCAGTACCACCTGCGTAAGCGGGTGGGTCAACGCACTCCAGCTAACCGATGCCCAAGAAGACCGCACACATCACGGTTGAGACTGAGCGCGTGCTGGTCATCAGCGGCTCACACGCTGCGGCGGCGAGTCTCTGGTGCGACGACTGTCAGCGCGAAGTCACGATGTTCGGCCTGGATGAAGCATCAGCCTTCACCGGTTTAGGTGATCGAGCGATTTTTCATCTGGCCGAAACGGGAGCAATTCACTTCGCAGAGACTGCTGAAGGCAAGGCACTGTTCTGCGTCGCGTCTCTGCGCGACCTAAATCAAGCGCAACCTCCGCGCTTACTTAACGAAGAAAGAAAGGACTGACAATGAAAAGAGTTTGCTTACTATTACTTCTGGTTCTGGCCTCAGCGTCGATACTACGGGCGCAGGGCGCGAACGATTACAACCGTTGGGATTTTTATGGCGGCTATTCGATGGGCCGCTTCACTTCAAACGTCCATCAGGCGACCTTCACCTCGAGTGGCGGCTCACAAACCTTCTCGGCGCTGTGCAGCCAGGCCACGGGTGAGGAGATTGGTCCAAACTCGCAGAAGTTCTTCTGCGCGCGGCGCAACTTTAATGGATTCGAAGCAGCGGTCACCAGAAACGTCAGCCGCTATATCGGTATCAAGGCCGATGTCACCGGACATTGGAAGAAGACTTCTTACCTCGACAACTTCACGCCGCCGGGCGTCAACCAAACACTCGCGAACGACGAGAAGCAATGGAGTTTCTTTGGCGGTGTGCAGTTCAAGGACAACAGCCGCGCCAAACGGATCAAGCCATTCGGCCACGTCATGGCAGGATTCGCGCGTTATTCCAACCGGCAATCGCAAACACTCGATCTTTTTCCAGCGTTCAATTTCACGATCGAGGATCGCTTTACGAGCTTTGCCATGAAGATCGGCGGCGGTGTCGATCTGCGTGTCAGTAAACGCATCGACATTCGGCTGATCCAGGCGGATTACACGCCCGTCTTCGAGAAGGATCGAAACCCTGAACGCATCTCGGGACCGTTCTCGCCGAGTTTTGTAGGCAGGACCATGAATGGCTTAACGATCGGCGCAGGGATCGTTATTCACTAACACGTGTGTCAGAAGCCCGACCGTGAGGGAGGGCCGGTTGCGCGATCGATCCGGTTCATCTCTGCGGGCATCTCGAGCAGCGGGGCCCTCCCTTACGGTCAGGCTTCTGACACTCACTCCTTAAACCGTTCGATCTCACCCGGCTTGCGCAGCATCTTGTTCACTTCACCGAGGTGCATCTCTTCTTCCGCGATCATTTTGCGCGCGTATTCTTCCAGGAAGACGGAACGGTCGCGCACTAAATCGAGCAGCTTCTTATAAAGCGCGAGCCCCTGCCTCTCAGCTTCGAGTGATTCCAGCAGGATGTCGTTGATGCCGTGCTTGGTTGTTTCCAGGAGCGCCCCAATCTTCAAGCTCGGATGTTCGCCGAGATGTGTGACCATTTCACCGGCGTCATTCGCGTGTGCCAGACACGTGGTCGCTTCGCCGCGCAACCAACTGACGATGGGAATGCGGCTGTGGCCGAAGACCATCAGCGAATAATGCGTGTAGCGCACGACGCCGGCCAACTCTGTCTCCAGAATTTCGTTCAGCAACGCTACGACAGCAGTCCTATCAAAGTCATCGTTCGACATAATTTCCCCTCAGACAAATTGTAGAGCCAGGGCTCGTTCCTGCCCGTGCCGGATTGTATGTAAGCGCCGGTCAGGGACAAGCCCTGCCCCTACAAATCAAAAACCGATGATGCCTTCATCCATTAATTTCTTAATCATGCGCAAGCTGTCCGCTTCGCGAAATGGACAAACCGAAAGTATCGACCCGACGTCGAGTTCACCGTTAATGCGCGACAGGACAAATCCTTCCTGCGGACCGATTCCCTCGGTTTCCAACTGGTCGAGGCTCGCGATCAATTTCGGCACGGCGCGTGGTGAAACGCCGTTCTGATAAACCTGCGCGATGAATTTCTTCTCGGCGGCCGCGCGCAAATTTTGCGCTTCGCTGCTTTTCGGATCCAGATCGAGGGCGCTGGTAATAATCGCCAGAGCGTTCTCGACATTGTTTTCTTTCATCTCGGCGCGCGCCAGCTTCAGCAGATCGGGAACCGTTTTGGGCAGGCGCAGTACCGACGGATCGGGCGGCGACTCGACCGCCGGCGCTTCACCGCCAACCTTGATCACACCCTGCTCAACCAACTCGAACAACAATGCGTACGCATGAAACAGCGACGTGTGCATGTTGTAGCAAATCTCGGCCGCCGTCAGACCTTTCTCGATGTGATACAAAATCTCGCGCGTCTCTTTGCTGCTCTCGGCCAACGATTGCGTCCAGCCCGGCACCAGATCAAAAAACGTTCGATCGGAAGGAATAACCCGCCGATAGCGCGCCCATTCATCGATGCGATAAATGCCATCCATGATCACGTTAGTCGCATCGACGTTGATGCGGATCTGATCAGCCGGCAGCGGTTCGCCGTCAAAGAACTCAAAGTCAGCTTCTTCCCAGATGAACAAATCGTAAATGATTTCGAGCGTGCGCGTGCGCAGGACGTACATGATGTCCGCCTGGCTGACAAAGCCGCGCGCGGACAGAACATTGCCGAGCCGGTCGCCGGACTCGCGGTGCGTTTCCATCGCTTCGCGCAGCTGCTGCTCGGTAATCTTTCCGTAATGCAGCAGCACCTGCCCGATGAACTCCTTCGGATCGTTGGAAGCGGATCCGGCAATCGCTCCATTTTCAAAAAAGATTTGTTTGACGATGCCGGCGCGCGCGAACTTGAGCGTACCTGTCTTTCGCCCTGCCGCGAGAAACTGCAGCAGGTCAGAGACAGCCATGGTTTTCAGCGTTCCGTGAATGCTCATCGGGCGGCGGAATAGAGACAGTTCACTCTTGCGAGGTAGGTAACTGAGCGAGCCCAGGACACTGAACTGTAATCGTTGATTCCTGAGACAGATTACCTTTTCGGACGAGAGACATTCAAGAGCGAAGCCGTTAGCCGCAGTCGTAAACGTTTTGTTTTTCGCAACCAGCAACTTTCGAATAACATGGTCTAACTAGGTGGCGGGCCACAAGCTAAGCTGTCTTTCGTCTTCTCCGTCTTCGCCTTGAGAGTTTTCCAAGCCGCTAAGGCGAGCGGGCGCCTTGCCATCTCCAGCAATGATTGCGGCCCCCTCAACGCCGGACAGCCAATTGTTTATAACTTCGGGAGGCCAGGTGGGATCGAAGGAAGGAAACTTGTCGAGTAACAACTTAAACGACGACGAAGTGTGTTCGCTTTTCGAGTCAACCCGGCCCTTTGCGGACGACCGTCGCGGCTTGCCATCGCGGGCGTGGCTGATTTGCGCGGTGGACGATCGCATTCCAGCGTAAGGTTTGACGTTAGGTGAAACCTTGAAACCCGCATCTTTTGCAGCATAACAGAGGAAAGTCACACACTTGCGAATCGTATTTTTACTGGAGACTTCCTTACTGAAGATCTCGGCAACCTCATCGAAAGTCGCGGTCTCAAGGAACTTTGAATTGAAGAATGCGGGATAGGCCTTGACGACAATTCTGCGCCAGATACTCCGGCGGTCGGTCCCTTCGGCCCCTATGAGGGCCTTGAGTTCGTCTGTCGGAAAGTCTTTGTGATTAACCAATCCGAGATAGCGGAACGCGCCCAGCAGCAATTTTTGGGTGGATCCGGATTTCGAGAACATCACGCTCCGGTCGATCCGATGCGGCACTCCATTGACCTCTAAAGAGCCCAGAAAGGTCCGAAACGTTTGATATGAGAGATAAGGAGGTGACCACTTCCGTCCAGGTGCCAATTAAAAGACCTCCAAGGATGGCCGACGTTACCGCAACAAAGTTGCGGTGTCAAAAAATTGACCGCAACTGTCGGACTTTCTCGGAAATTACTTTTTAATCTCCTTACAATAGCCGCATACAAAGATTCTGGTTCTTAGAGCGTTTTAATGCGAGGGGAGATCGTCTTCGTTCGAGGTTTTGGCGTAAACGTGCTGAAAAGGCGCGGGTTGGGCGTCCGCAGCGATGCCGTCTACGCTACCCATACCGAATCCATAAAGCAGCCAAAGACAGAAGAGGTCCCAGTTACTCTGGCTGGTTTTCCCAGGGAGGACGGCTGTCGATACTCCCGAGCTGAGCAATTGAGTTCACGCGACTTGTCGCGGCTCATTCGATGTCGAGATCAGCTCTCATTGATTCCAAGCGAACCTGGCTCTTATCAGGATCGACGATTACTTAAACCCTTCAAAGCGAGGGGAAAGCACTTCAGCACTTCGAGCAAGGGAATATCACGGAACAGCGAGGCCAACAGCGTCAAGCTGCTACCAAGTACAGCAAACGCAGCCCTGTAGTCTAACGGTTGCGTCACAACAATAAATCTTCGCGAACGGTCAGCGATCGATTCTACCGCGTCGATAACGACGCTCTGGATTGTGATGTCGCGATCAAAAAGACCCAAGACAAATTCGCGCCGGCGAAGATCCTCGCCGCCCCGGGAGAATCAGCGGACCAGCAGGTCCTCAGTCTCCGGCGAACCTGTTGCGCGGTCAGTCGTCAAGGACTTGAAGCGAGCGACCAGGGACCTCCGGGTGGCTGCCGAAGCAACAGCAACTGCAGCCACTGCGACGCGGGCGGCGATCCTCAACTCCGAGAATTCCGCGAGGTCAAAGAACGCGCAAGGCGTCACCGAGGCATTGCGCTCGATAATTCCACTTCTCGCAATATTGATACCGCTAACTTATCAGGCAATCAATATTCAGCGACTAATGAGAGATAATCAAGAGGACAATAAAAAGCTTGAGCGGAGAATCGATGAACTCGAACAGCAGAAGGCGGCGTTAAATAATAATCTCGACTCAACATCAGTAAACGATAAGGCATCTCATCATCACTCCAGAAAGATCACAAAGGCTTCAGCGCGCTGCGCGCCAGCTTCTTCTTCAAATTGACGTACCCTTGATCGCCGGCGACGAGTTTGCCCAGCACCTTGCGGATGCCGCGATGCCCGCGCGCAAATTCGATCATCCGATCGGTGAACGGGGCTCCCCAGAAATTGCCGTAGAAGCGTCGCCGCATTTCAGAAGCGCGCTTCAACTCAGCCCCGAAATCTGCACGCCAGAGTCGTTCGTATTCCTGCGGCGTTCCTTTTAAGAAGGCGTCGGCAAACAATTCTGCGGAACGCAGCGCATAGTAAATGCCTTCGCCGGTAACCGGATCGGCAAAGCCGGCCGCGTCGCCCAACAGTGCCCAGCCGTCGCCGCAAGTTTTGCGCGCGTCCCAGGTGCGCGGCGCCAGACCCGGAATGCGGGCGGCATAGCGTTCAGCTGTGTTACGCAAATTGGTAAGTTGCGATTTCTCACTTTGCGAGCCGCTCTTCTTCCAAAGACGCATTTTGATCCGGTCGCTATCCCCCGCGGTGCGGACACTCTCGTAATAACTGATCATGAAATCCCACATGAGCTGGTCGAGCGCTTCATGATCGAAAGCGTCCTGAGTGGTCGCAATCCCGAACGAGACATGATCGATTCGCGGAAAGGCCCACGCGTAGCCCACCCATTTCGGCAGAAACGCGACGACCGTCGCCGCCTCGCCTGACTCCGGCAGCGGCGCGCGATATCCAAAAGCGACCTCCATCTCGGCCGGCGGCAGTGGGCCCGCGAGCTTTTTAGCAATCGCGCTGTTCGCTCCATCAGCACCAACCAAATACCTGCAAGCGAATTCCTCACCGCCCTGAGTGCGAACTGTCCATCCCGTGTCAGAACCGCGAGCAGTAGCGACCGGATCAATTGATCCTTCGGACCGAAACGCGGGACCATCCGTTTCTTGTATTCGTTTGAAACCACGCGCGGAAATCTTTTCCGCAAACACCAACGCACCCGCATCTCGCGCCCGCTCACGCAAAAAAGTATCAAACGCAATGCGTGAATAAACCGCGAACGGCTCGTCCAATTTCAAATGCAGATGTTTCCCGGAAGGCGAATACATGTCGAGTTCATCAATGGTTCTGCCCACCGCTTCGAGTAAATGCGGCCACGCCTTCAAGGCCTTCGAAGTCACGCCGCCCCCGCATGCCTTCGGCTCGCCCGCCGGTCGGCCATCGAACAGCGCGACGCTCGTACCCGCGCGCGCCAGCCGTTCGGCCGCGAATGATCCGGCAGGACCGGCTCCGACGATAATCACATCGAAACTCTTCATGCGCTGATTATCATAAACCGGGCCGTGCTGCCGGCGGTAGCGAGTGATCGCAATTCGTAAACTGCTCGTCTTTCTATCCGCACATATCTGCGCTACTCTGTGGCCAAACTTCCCTCGGTGGCGATCCTATGGACCACACGAGTTCATTAGTATTCGCGGGGATTGCCCCGCATCCGCCAATCATGGTGCCTGAGGTTGGTCGCGATGCGATTGCCGAAGTGCGCGCTTCAATCGATGCGATGGCCGAACTTACCCGGCGCCTGATCGAAAGCAAAGCCGAGACGGTCGTCATCATCTCACCGCACGCGCCGCTCGAGCGTGAAGTTTTCATCGCTTACGACGGTCCGCAACTTCACGGAGACTTTGCCAACTTTCGCGCGCCGGCGGCGACGGTGAACGCCGAAGTTGATGAGCAGTTGCTGGATGAGATCACGCGCGCCGCAGCCAATGAACATCTGATCGTGATGCGAATTCGCGGCGTCGATCTGGATCACGGCACGGCGGTACCGCTGTACTTTCTGCAACGGAACGGCTGGCACGGCCGGGTGATCGCGCTGGGCTACAACTTTCTTTCAAACGACCATCACTTGCGCTTTGGCAGATGCATTCGCAGCGCGATGCAAAAACTCGGGCGGCGCGCCGCCTTCATTGCCAGTGGCGACTTGAGTCATCGTCTCAAACGCGGCGCCCCGGCCGGCTATTATCCCCGCGCTCATCTGTTCGATGAGGAAGTAGTCGACGCAATCCGCAACTGTGCGACGCAGCGAATTGTCGAAATCGATCAGGAACTGCGGGGCGCAGCCGGCGAGTGCGGTTATCGCTCAATGCTCGTGGCTATCGGCGCAACAGAGGACCTCGATACAAATTGCGAGGTGATTAGCTACGAGGCGCCGTTCGGTGTCGGTTATCTCGTCGCGCAACTCTCGAACTCGAGCGACGAAGCAATAAGCGGCACGGCGGCGGACGAGTCAATACCATCGGCGTCAGCCAATGGATCAACATGAGGCCATCAAATGATTTGAGTCGTAGTCCAGTGCTCGCGCGACAAACAATCGAAGAGTTCGTTAGCACGGGGAAAATAATTCGCCCGCCATCTGATCTGCCTGATCTCTTGAAAACCCGCGCCGCGTGTTTCGTTTCGATCAAAACACTCGCCGGCGATCTCCGTGGCTGCATCGGCACAGTCGAACCGGTGAAGGACACGCTGGCCGAAGAAATCATCGGTAACGCCGTGAGCGCCGCTACGCGCGATCCACGTTTTGCGCCGGTCCGCGCTGATGAACTTACAAATCTCAAGTATTCAGTCGACGTGCTTGGCGGGCAGGAGCCGTGCGATCTCGAAGATCTCGATCCGAAGATCTATGGAGTCATTGTGGAACACGAAAGCGGATATCCGCGCGGTCTGCTTTTGCCCGCGCTGCAAGGCGTCGAGACATCACGGCAGCAAGTAGAGATTGCGGCCCGCAAGGCCGGGCTCGATCCGAATGGCAAGCTAAAACTTTTTCGTTTTCGGGCTGACAGGTATTCCGAATAATTTGGAGTGTGGTGGCTTGACACCGCTTTTGCTGGGTGCAGCGCAACTTAAGATAATAAAAGCGCCGTCAAGCCGGCGCACTCCAAATTATTTCATCGCTTCCCAACGGCAACTCGTCATCTTGTTTACGCGGCAGGCGTCATCGCAGCGGGTCCTGGTCGTCGTCTTCCCCAACGCAACTTCCTTCTGCTGATCGTTGATGCCTGTGCACGGGCGCGCCGGATGTGCCGGCGAATCGCGACAGACGACACCCTGTTCGACATTCAAGGTCGTCTTAGTCAATCTCCAACGCTGGTTCGGTCCGTTGTTACACGATCGCAGAAAGATCGGCGCGAAGTTTCCGGTACCGGCGCGCATGATGTCCAGGCAGCGATTTGATCCGACATCACGAATCTCCAGATTCACTCCGAACTGATTCATCGACCATTTCTGGCTCACCTTTCCGGGCGCGCATTCGGTCTGCACGACGGCCGTACGGTCGATCACCTTCTCGGTCGATACTTCCAAACACAGATCGCTGTGCGCCGGCGAAATCGTGTAATTGCCCGAGCCATCGCTCGCGACATTGAACTTCTGATTGTTGCTGACCTCGGTCTTGTCGCAATCGAATATCTGCAAAGGCGTGACCGCCGCGCACGAGTTACTCGCAATCTCCAAACACCGATGACTCGCTTCGCCCATGATGGTGTACAGACCGTCCGCGATGTTTCCTGGGGTTACGAATAACGATGCGCTAGTTCGAATGTGATCGTTGGCTCTCGTCGCCGACGAAAGAATCGTGACGCCCAGAGCCAACAGCACCGTTGATACGAAGATCATGTTTCGACTTTTCATACCGTGTCGCGCCGCGAAAGTTCATCGCTTATATCATTGATCTCTGCGAGAAGAAAATTTGGAGTGCGGTGGCTTGACACCGCTTTTGGTTCTGACCGCGCAATCCTCACGATCAAAAAAGCGCCGTCAAGCCGGCGCACTCCAAATTAGCGATGTCGTCTGGGCTTGTCGTTCCGGCGGGAAGTGTCGCGAGACGTTGAGCTCACCGCGATCCTTTTCGGCGGTTTCGCGTCGTAATGATAAACCTTGCGCTGGTCAGTGGGTTTGTCCTCAGCAGTGAGGACTGATTCTTGTTTCGCCGCATCGACGTTAGCAGGTCCCAAAAGCGTTTCGGCCCAGTTGTAACGAAGTCCGAGAAAACCAAGAAGCATGAACGCAAAGATGGCCACCGCGAGGAAGGGCACACGGTTCGGTTCAGGCAACAACGGTGATTGAAAACTCGCGGGCTCTGAATTGAACACGGAATTGTGACTGAACAGCGTGTCGATCACGATCTTGCGCGGCTCGGCCGAAATCTCCGGCGGCGGCTCTGGTTGTTGCTTCACTGCCGCCACGGTCGTGCTCACGCTCACCGTGTTGACTGTCTGCGGCGGGATCGCCAACGCGAATTCGTTCGCCACGGCCCAGCGCGAATAGTCCACGCGCAGCAAACCATCGCGAAACTCTTCGGCGCTGCCACAACGATCGTCCGGATTGAGAGCCAGCGCGCGATTCAGGATCGTGGCGATTTCCCCGCCGACCTCGGCATAAACCTCGTGCGCCGGACGCAGCGGGTCGGGCTTGCCTTCGGCCAGCGCAGTCGCGCGCGTCATCGCATCCGTTGGTTTCACTCCGGTGAACAGATGATAGAGCGTCGCGCCTAACGCATAGATATCGCTGCGCGGAGTTGTCCCCAGATCCTGGATCTGTTCCGGCGGCGAATATCGCCGGCTGAAACCAAAAACGCTGCGCCGCGAGTTGATTGACGTTTCGGTCATCTCCGATTTTGCCAACCCGAAATCGAGCAGAGCGATCTGACCGCCCGCTCGGATCTTCAGATTGTGCGGCTTGATGTCGCGGTGCACGATCTGATGTTCCGGCGAATGAAGATAAATCAACGCGTCGAGTATCTGATCGGCCCAGGTGATCACTTCCTGCCGGGGAAATGGTCCGCGCTTGCGCGCAATGATCTCCGCGAGATCGGGACCGGGAATGAACTGCATCACCAGGAAGACACGATTCGATTCAGTGAAGTAATCGGTCACGCGCGGCAATGAAGAATGATTAAGTTTGGCGAGCATCCGCGCCTCGCGCGCGAACTGCCGCCGCAGACGATGATCGTTGGCAAAGCTTTCTTTGAGGGCGACCGTAATGTTGAGCCGCCGATCGATGGCCTCATAGACGGCGCCCATGCCGCCGCTGCCCAGCCGCCGCACAATGCGATAGCGACCTTGCAGAGTCGTATATCGTGGCAAGAAAGACGGCCGCGAGTCGGGCTGCAGATGCTTCTTCATTTGGGGAACCGGTTGGCGACAACTCTGCGCCTTGAATCACTCGGGCGCAGTTTTTAAATTATGCAAAAGCGGAGAGGCCATCCGCCGCAATCGTAAGCTCGAGGAGAGTAAGTACGATTTAGGTGGCGGAAAATATACTCCAAGACCGCGGTCAAGACAATGCCGCTACAGCATTCTGACAAACCATCCAGTAACTCGTACCAGGGGCGATACGGTTCCTTATCTCAATTCGTTTAGATGCCGGACTTGTCCGGCTTCGTTCGAATCGGCGGACAAGTCCGCCGTCTAAACAATTACGATGGGGGTTGGTTGTTAACATCATCTCAACTTTCACGTCTTTTCTTTGGCGGCGGAAATTTTTTGAAAATAGTTGCAACAGAATTGCCCGCCGCGGCACTTACTATCTGAACGTGAGGTGCTCCTTGAAAAGCCGGTTACGAGGTCGAGAATCATTGGGCTCCTCCTCGAACGATCCCCGGGCGGATGACGGACCCGCCCGGGGAAACCGGCTCCATTGTCAGTACCCGGAGCTTACTTCCTTCCCTCTGGAACTGCGCGAGGTGAGGGTGCGAAGCATAGCGACGGGATCAACTGGCCCGCAATCAGGAACACAGTCATATATCCGATGGTCTAATCGCACTAATGAATCAGAAAAACGCGAACTTGAGAGCAGGAGCCACCGTAGAATAAACAAGGAGAACGGTCATGCTTAAAGTACATACCAGGAAGCTGGGGAACGTAGCGGTGGTTAGCGTGCAGGGGCGCATCGTTAACGGTGAAACGGCGTCCCTGCGCCACGAAGTCGACTCCCAATCAAGAGTCAACACGGTGCTGCTCGATCTCAGCCGCGTCAGTACTATCGATGCGAGCGGTCTGGGTCTGATGCTCGAGATGCGTGAGGAAACGCAATCAAGGGGCATGCGCTTCAAGTTGATGAATGTGACCAACCTGGTGAGCAGAGTGCTCGCCATAACCAAGCTCGATTCAGTCTTTGAAATCACACCCGCGGCGGAACAGATGCCGGCGCTCGCGCATGCTCGCGCGCCGCGCATGATGCCTTACGCGCGCTGCGCTTAATTTTGGAGTGCGCCGGCAGAGCGAAGCGGCGACGGGGCTTTGGATCACCTCGAATGAGGTGACAATGAATCCAAAGCGGTGTCGCCGCTTCGCTCTGCCACCGCACTCCAAATCTTTTTCCTGAAACTTTTCCGCTCGCAGATTCACTAACCTGAAAACCCGCGAAGGAGAACTATCATGCTGACCAAAACCGCGCTCGCAGTTATCCTGTGCGTCTTTTGTCTCGCGCCTGTCGCCGTAACCAGCGGCCAGTCGCGCGCGCCGATTACCGGTGAGTGGCGTATGGAATTCAACAAAAAGAACGCCGACGAAGTTCAGCTGAGCATGAGTCGCGGTCAAAAGCAGAATTGGGGCAACAACATCAAAATCAGCGAGATTCAGGGACTCTCGCCGAGCTACGCAAACGGGGCCGCCGATGTGACGCTGCGGATCGCGCACGACGCCGGCACGTTTGATCTGGTTGGTTCCTTTCGCGACGGCAAAGGCGCCGGCAAATTCACCCTCACGCCGAACGACGGCTTCTTCTCGGCGCTCGCTGCGCGCGGCTATGCGAACTTGAGCGAAGACCAGATTTTCGGCGCCGCCATGTCCGACTTGAAGATCAGCGCGATCGATGAATTGAAGGCTGCCGGTTACGATCAACTCACCTTTAATAACCTGATGGAGTCAGCTATCTTCAAAATTAATGCGGCCTCGATTGCCGACTTGAGAAGCGTGGGCTTCGATCATCTGCCATTCAATAAGCTGGTCGAGGGCAGCATTTTCAAAGTCGATAGCAGTTATGTTCGCGAGACCGAGAGCCTGGGTTTTGGCAAGCTGCCTTTTGCCAAGCTGGTCGAAATGCGGGTACACAAGATCACGCCGGAATATATCAGTCAGGTTCGTCAGATGGGCTTCAACGATCTCAACCTCGATCGTTTGGTGGAGTTAAAAATCTTCAATGTCACACCCGAGTTCTTAAATGAGATGCGCGCCGCCGGCTTCACTGCAATCACGCCGAAACAGCTCGTCAATCTGCGCATCTTCAAGATCGATGGCGACTACGTGCGCAAAGCGAAATCAGAAGATCCAAACATCACCGTCGAGAAGCTGGTCGAACAGAAGATCTTCGAGAAACACCCCAGCCGCGCGATTCAGTAACTCATTTTTGGAGTGCGCCGGCAGAGCGTAGCGGCGACGGCGCTTTGGGTCTGCCCCAACGGCGTTTAAGCCATCCAGCTCCAGGACGTGACCGCGTCA
>DATANL010000114.1:0-6013 GCA_036266295.1 Pyrinomonadaceae bacterium
ACTTTCTGGGGCTGAAGGATTTTGTTTTCTCGAAGACGCGGGCGGAAGCATTCAAGTTCTGGGGACACGACGAAGCCCTGCGCCGGATGGTTTTGGAGATTCGCAAACTTCGTCCCGACGTGATCATTACCAATCACGCCACCACCAGTAACGATCACGGTCAGCACCAGGCGACTGCACTGATGGTCGTCGAAGCCTTCGATGCTGCCGCGGACGCCACAAAGTTTCCTGAACAACTGCAGGATGGCGTGACGACCTGGCAGGTGCAGCGGCTGTTCGTGCGTCAACGGGGCAATCAGGCCGCCGGTAACTCGCCGTCAATCGTTACCATCGATCCTAACGAACAAGATCCTGTGCGCGGCGTGGTCTTCGCCGAAGAAGCTCTGCGCGCCTTGCAACAACATGCGACGCAGGGACCATGGCCCAAGAGCTTCGCCGAATATGCCAACCGCTTTCGGGCCTTCAGCGGGCAGACGGGATCGACAGGTGGTTTGCCGATGATTCGTTACTTGCTCGCGAAGTCGGCAAACGGCGCGGCGCCCATGCCGGCGCCGGAATCACACAACTTTCTTGATGGTTTGAGCTTGTCGCCGGCCGTCGCCCAGGAGTTGCGGCTTCCCGATTTCTCTGCGACCGCGGAACTGGTCGGCAACTTGGAGCGAACGCGCGAAGCGCTGATTGAAAGCTATCGCAAGGGTAATTGGGAAGCGCCCGGCAAGGCAGATCCGCAACGCAAGGATTTGATGCGCGGAAAGATGGAACGCGCGACGGCGCTTGCGCTGGGCTTGCGACTCAATCCTGAGCTGCCGGGCAAGACGGTGATTGCGAATTCGACGGTGAGCGTGCCGATCAAGATCGCGAATGGCGGACCAGAGCCAATCACCGTTCTCGATTGCGGCGCGCGGGCTTCGATTGCCGACAGCAATCAGAAGAACATGAACATTAAGGTCAATCACGCGGCCGGCCGCGCGGTGGCTCCCGGGGCGGCGATTACTTTGGCCGAACAGATGCAAATCCCGTCGAGCGCGAACATCAACGTTCCGCTGGCGAGACATTTGTACGAGCCGACCGCGCTGGGATTGAACGAGGACATCCGTTGTGTTTATGAAGTCGACAAGACCAGGGTTGGGATCGATCTGCCGTTACGTGTGGACGTCGCGCCGCCGATTGACGTCAGCGCGATCAGTAACTCTCCGATCGTCACGACGCCTTCGACGGAAGGGAAATGCGGATTTCACTCGGTCGATTTCAAACTGCGCGTATCCAATAACCAGAGTGACGCTGCTTCCGCGGATCTGACCCTATTTCTCACAACCGGGCCGATTCAAGGACGGGGATATGCAACTCGCACAATCGCACTCCATGGGCATGAAAACCGGGAAGAAATGTTCACGCTCGATGGATGCGATTTGTCGAAGTCGCAAGGTGGACTCACCCTCCTTTTGAGAAGTAAAGAGTCAAATCGGTCGGGTGGTCTAAACGTCCCGGTCGTCGTTGCCAATGCGCGGAAGGCGGCTAATCTGCGCGTCGGCTACGTACGCGGGTTCGATTTCAGTTTGCCAAATGCTTTGAATGCGCTCGGCATTGAGTCGAAGGAACTAAGCGTTGACGACGTGAAGACGGCTGACCTCTCAAAGTTCACGTCGGTCATAGTCGACAATCGCGTCTATGAATCAAAGCCGGAACTTATAGCCGTCAACCAAAAGCTTTTGGATTATGCGAATGCCGGCGGGACGCTGATCGTCTTCTATCACAAGTCGGACGAATGGAACCCGGACGAGCGACGCAACCGTCCACAACTCGCGCCTTACAAATTGATTCTCGGCGGCGACCGCGTGACGGATGAAAATGCGCCGATCACTTTCATCGAGCCGGACCATCCTTTGCTGAACACGCCGAATAAGATGGGCCAGGATGACTTCAAAGATTGGATTCAGGAGCGCGGCCTCTACTATCCGCGTGAATGGGATCCGCAGTTTCACGCGCTGCTGCAATCAAACGATCCGGGCGAGAATCCGCTCAAGGGCGGGCTGCTGGTCGCCGATTACGGCAAAGGCCACTATATCTACACCAGCATGGTTTGGTACCGCGAGTTGCGCGGAGGAATTCCCGGCGCGTACAAAATGCTCGCCAACATGATCAGCTACGGTCGATAAGGCTGGGAGCGCGGACGTCCTCGTCCGCAATGCATCCTAGGGCGGTTGATGTTCAGAGGTGCGGACGCGGACGTCCGCGCCCCCAGCTTCCAGCTTCTCTTTCACCCTCTGCAGAAAATCTTCGATCGCTTCATTGATGCGCCGCTGCAAAGCATTGCTCAGTCGCGCTTCAGTCATCAATCCGACTCCGGGATGAAGCTCCCACGCGCGCGTGCGGCGCAACTCAACCTGGTGCGTGACATCTACCGTCGTCGTCCGATTGCTTTCCTTCATTTTCACGGAATACCGCAAAAGATTTTCGCGCTCGTTGGGCGCGGGTGACCATTCAATCACTTCGGCGTGCGGCGACGTCTCGCGCACGGGAAAGGTAAAGCGGACATGGCCAACCGGAGTTTCCGTCGCGATGGTCCAACGCGCAATGCCGCCGACTTCGCGACGAATGGCTTCGACCCCGCCGAGCATCTCGGTGAAATTGGTGAGGTTCGAAAAGAATTTCTTAACGGCCTGCAAAGGAGCGTTTACCTCGATCTTGCCTTTGAATGATGAGCGAACGCGGAACATAAATCAGTGAGCAGTGAGCGGTGAGCAGTGAGCAGTCAGACGGTCCAGGAAATTAATCCGCAGCTTACGCAGATTACACAGATGGCCGAGCGAAGATAGGTGCAGGAACTTCATTTGAATAATCACTGTAATCTGCGGAGATCCTCTTTCACTTCGGCGCCTCATGACTCACGCCAACGTTGGCGCACCGCCGCTATCTTCGTACCAGCAACGCACGCACCAGCGATGGCGTGATTTGCGTTCTTCCAGCGAATAGTCGGCGGGCAGGCGCTTAACCATCTCACGCTCTTCGTCGTTCAGCTCGGTCCAGGATTGCAGCCGCCCTTCACATCGCGGGCATCGATTACCGGAATTCATAATTACTTCAACGACAGAATGCGGTCGTACGCTTGTCGAATTTCCTTCATACAGGAACGCAACTCATTATCGAAATCGTCCGAGGTTTCATAGACGAGTCGCCGGGCAATATCCCCGAAGGCCGGCGCGTCGGCAGCCGGCACGGTGGCTGATCGGCCGAGTGTCAAACGCAATTGATGATCGACCGACCTGAGCAAACGGTAACCGCCGGACATTTTCTGAAAATTCTCTTCATCAATCGATCCTGACTCGCGCAAACGCTCTAACATTCGCCGCGTCGTTCGATCGTTACCATCATCGGGCACGCCATCACGCAACTGCAAGTAGCGTGTGGCGAAATAAACATCGAGCATGCCGCCGGCGCCGTGCTTGATATTCAGAGCGGCGCGCCGGCGGGGCGCCTTCGCCTTCTGCAAACGGTCGCGAACGCGCCGCGTCTCGTCTATCAGCACGTTAGGATCGACCCGTCGGGCCAGGTCGTGGATGCGTTGTCGCGCGGACCACTCGATCTCGCGGCCGAACTCTACATCGCCGGCTGCCGCGCGCAGCTTAACATACGCCAGCCATTCCCAAATTGCGGCGCGTTTCTCGACATAATTGAGAAACGCGTTGGCGCCGACTGCCAGCGGTCCTTTTTGTCCGTCCGGCCGCAAGCGCAGGTCAACTCGATAGAGAACGCCCTCGTGGGTGATGCTGGAAAGCGCGCTGACGAAATATTCAGTGAGCCGCGCGTACGCTTCATCGACTGTCAAATCAACCAGCGGTTGCGCCGCCGCGTCGTAAACCACGGTGATGTCTAAATCGGAACCGTAGTCCATTCCGCCGCTGCCAAAGCGGCCGAGCCCCAGAATAGCCACGCGCGGTTCGCGCGCCAGAACTCCGTAGCGACGCTCGAGTTCTCGGCGCGCCACCAGGAGCGAGGCGTTGGCGGCCGCCGTGGCCAGGCTCGTTAACAGTCGATTGAACTGGGCCGTGTCCGACGTTTCGGCAGCGTCGTAGGCGCCAATTTCGATCAGCAACTCAGACCACTTCAACCTGAGCGCGGCCAGCTCGTCCGCGAACGTATGCTCGCCGGTAATCGCACCCGTTAATTCAAGCTCGTAGTCACGCGGTGGGATCGGCGAATTATCAAACGGCAGTACGTGAATGAGTTCAGGCCGGCTCGCGATCATTTCGCCAAAGAATTCCGAAGCGCTCAACAAGCGGACGAGATGCGACAATTGTCCGTCGCGTAGCCGATCATTCTCATCTTCCTTTTCCAGGGCCGCCGCAATCCTGGTCAGGAACGACATCGCGCGCCCGGGATTCGCGGCTGTGGTCATTTCTTGTTCCAACGAGGTCGCGATCCGGCGGACGGCCTGTTCGATCTTAGGTTCAGATTTCCGGCTGAGTAATCGGGCCGCGATCGCGGCGATGGTGCTGGCGCGATTTTCGTTCGCGCCGTCGATGACCGCACGTCTGGGCGCGGGCAGTTCCTTGCCCGCGGCCTCGGCAAATACACGATTGAAAGCGGCATGCACGTTGTCGGTGTGAAGCTTCAGCGCAGCTTCAAACTCGGCGACACCGTCAGCGGTCATAAAATTCATGCGACGCGCGACCAGCGCGAGCCGGGACGGATCGACCGGCAACGCGTGTGTTTGTAAGCCGTGCTCCATCTGCAGGCGATGTTCGAGGGCGCGCAGAAAGTGATAAGCGTCTGACAATTGCGAATGCTCACGCTCGGTGATGAGGTCCCGTTCGGCCAAACGGCCCAGCGTCAGGAGCGTGTGGGATGTGCGCAACCAGGCATCATCGCCGCCAAAGGCGAGCTGCAACGCCTGCGCAATAAATTCAATTTCACGAATTCCACCACGGCCAAGCTTGACGTTGAAGCCTTTCTCGGCGCGCTCGTGTTGCAGATCGATCTTCTCTTTCGCATTGCGTACGTTCGCCAGCGCCTGAACCACACTCACGCCTGATCGATAGACGTTACTTTCGATCATCTGCTCAAAGCGAGTAAAAACTCCGATCGATCCGGCAGCCGATCGCGCCCGAATCAAAGCCTGCAATTCCCAATCTTCGGCCCGCCGTTGGTAGTAATTGATCGCCTCGTCGAGCGAGCACGCGAGGGCGCCCTCACGACCGTGAGGCCTGAGGCGCGCATCGATTCGGTAGGATGCTCCTTCACCCGTGGGCGCTCCGACCAGTCGCAGCAGCCGCTCGGCGAGCTTGACGAAATATTCCCGGTTGCTGATTTGGCCGCGCGACCCGCCCACGGCCGTCGTGCCCTCTTCCGAAAACAGAAAAATGAGGTCGATGTCCGAAGCGTAGTTCAACTCGCACGAGCCCAGTTTGCCCAGCGCCACGACGGTGAATTCCGAGGGCGTGATTCTGTTTTGCGCATCGATGGTCTGCGGTGAACCGTGGCGGTTGTCCAACTCCTGACGGCACAGCTTCAAGGCATACTCGAGCACCGTGTCGGCGATGCTCGACAGTTCATCAGTCGTTTCGACGATGGTTCGTGAGCGCCTGATGTCGTGCAGGTAGGTCCGCAGCAATTCGCGCCGACGAAACCGCGCGAGCACCACGTGCGGGTCAAGTTGTGAATTGATCAGCGTAAACCTGCCGAGAGATTCACCCAATTCTTCGCGCGTCCGGACGCGGGTGACGGCGCGTTCGCGTTGCAGCCAAGCAATGTAATCAGGATTGTTCTCGATCGTGGTCGCCAGCAACGGACTCCACGCGGCGATGGTCAGGACGTCCGAGAGCAGCGCGGTGTCGCGTTGAAAGGTGCGCTCGAGCGATTTGTTTTCGGTGATTAGACGATCGATGAGCAGCCGGGGCGTCCGCGGCTCGGGCAGCTGGGCCAGAAAACGACTAACGGTCTCGGCGAGAGATGTCACATTGGCATTCTATTTGGAGTGCGCCGGCAGAGCGAAGCGGCGACGGCGCTTTGGATT
>DATANL010000115.1:0-7903 GCA_036266295.1 Pyrinomonadaceae bacterium
CTTTCCAAAGGAGTGTGAATCGTGATCCAACTCGACTCTCTCTTGGCAGCTCTTCCTCCAAAGAAGGACCGCGACGCTGCGTTCTTTTCCTACACTCGATCGATCTGTCCTACTTGTAAAAAAGTGATCGACGCACACATCGTTCTGCGCGATGACCGAGTGTGGATGCAGAAGAAATGCCCGCAACACGGGTTCTTCGAAGTCGAGATCTCGAGCAGCGCCGAGTACTACATCAAATCGCTTTCCTACACGAAACCGGGCACGGTGCCGTATCGCTTCTCTACCAAGGTCGAGCACGGCTGTCCGGAAGATTGCGGCCTCTGTGAGGATCACCTGCAACATACCTGTTCGCCGATCCTCGAGATTAATGACGTTTGCGATCTGACGTGTCCAGTTTGCATCGTCCGCAACCAGCAACGCTATTCAATGACGTTCGACGAGTTCAAGAGCGCAGTTGACCTGCTGGTCGCAGCGGAAGGTGAGCTGCCGATCATGTTGCTCTCCGGTGGTGAACCGACGCTGCATCCGCAATTCTTCGAGTTTTGTGACTATGTGTTGCGTGGTCCGCACGAAGGCAGGATCAAGCGCTTGCTGATCTCGACTCATGGTCGAAAGATCGCGCAGAACCGCGACTTCGCCGAAAAGTTCAAACGCGGAGGCATGTATGCATCGCTGCAGTTCGACACTTTGAAGCCGGGTGTTTATCCGAAGACCCGCGGGGTCGAGTTGATCGACATGAAGATGCAGTGCATCGAGGTGATTAAGGAACTCGACATTCCGACGGTGATTGTTCCGACAGTGTCGAAGGGTGACAACAGCGACGAACTGGGCGCGCTGGTAGAATTCGGGTTGGAACTGGAACAGTGTTCGAGCATCGTCATTCAACCGATGGCCCACACCGGCGACGGCGGTGACGGTTATCACGGTAACCCCGCAGGCCATCGACTGACGATGCCCGAAGTCCATGAACTTATTGAAAAGCAGACCGGCTGGTTCAAACGAGACTACTTCCATCCCGTGCCGTGCTCGCATCCGAGTTGTTACACAGCCACCTATCTGTTTCGCATGAATGACGGCAAATATAAGCCGCTGCCTGAGTTTGTAAACATCCGGCAATATCTCGACGCGATGCAGAATCGCGCGATCATTCGTTCCGACAATCAACTTGAAAAAATGATCCTCGATTCGATCACCAACCTCTGGTCGGCCACCAAGGTCGGTGAAGACTCGGAGTTGATTCTCGGATCGCTGAAATCGTTCCTCAAAGACACTTTCAATTCACGCAATCCACTTTCGGCAGCCGACATCGAGCGGCGCACTGAGGCGCGCAGCAAGGCGCTCTTCATCCACAATTTCATGGACCCGTGGGATCTCGACGTGGCGCGCTTGAAGAAGTGCTGCACGCATTACGTGATGCCCGACGGGCGACTCATGCCGGGCTGTTCTTACAACAATCTGTATCGTCATAAGGACGAGCGTTTCTTTCCCGACGCCGAGCCGGTATCGCCGGCCCCAGTCAAGATTGAAAACGGACCGGCGCTGGTCCAGATCACCGGGAGAGTTAGTCAATAGCAACGCCTGAGACAATCGAAGAGTTGCGCGAATTGATCATGCGCGCGGCGCCGGACGTGAATGCCGCGATGCCTGTACGCGATTGCTCGCCGGACGAGCCACTCGACGCGCTCATTCCGTTTTCGTCATTGATATTGATGGGTGTGGTCGTGGCGATCGAAGATCGTTACGGGTTTCGAGTGACGAGTGGTCAGCTTTCACAGGCGTGCCAGAAGGTGACGAGCCTACGAACCTTAGCGGACATGATCGAGAATTCAGTCACGGAACAACGCGGACGGAACTAAGCGGATGAAGATCGATATTGTCCATCCGGCGCACTATCGCGACGATGGCAGTCTGGTTCAGTCTAAGAACCTGATTGATCGGCTGGGTGCGTATCTGCCTCACCTTGGACCGCCCCTCATGGCGGCGCTGACGCCGGATAAACACGAGGTCAGGTTAACAGAGGAGTACGTCGAAGATATCGATTTCGGGAGCGATGCCGACGTGGTGGCGCTCTCTGGCCAGATCATGCAGCTACAACGCTGCGTCGATATTTCGAAAAGGTTTCGGGCGGCCGGGAAAAAGGTTGTGCTCGGCGGTTACCTGCCTTCGATGTTGCCCGATCGTGTCGAAGGACTCTTTGACGCGATCGTCGTCGGTGAAGGTGATGAAGTCTGGCCGCGAATACTCGATGACATCGAACGGGGAAAACTGAAGAGCCGGTATCAATCGTCGCGACTACCCGACATCAACAATCTGCCCGTGCCTCGTTACGATCTGATCAAGAAGGATCGGATCGTCGTTTACCCGGTACAGGCGACGCGCGGTTGTCCTTTTACTTGTGAATACTGCTCGATCGCGGCGGTCTATAACGGCATGTATCGCAAGCGACCCGTAGATCAGATCGTTCGCGACGTCGAGGCGACGCGCAGCCGCAACATCAACTTCTGCGACGACAACCTGTGTGAAGACGTGAAATTTGCCGATCGACTCTTCACCGCGCTCGCAGGCGCGCCGATTCGTTGGGGAACGCAAACCACGATCAACGTCGCGCGTCATCCCGAGCTATTGAAGAAGGCGCGCGCGTCGGGTTGTGTATTGATGGCGCTGGGCGTCGAGACTTTTTCGGCGCGGAATCTCGCAGACGTTAACAAGACTTTTCATGCGGTGGACAAGTATGCAGACGGTTTCCGGCGGATCATGGACGCAGGAATCAGTCCTCATGCGCTGATCATCTTTGGACTGCCCGACGACAACGCGGAAACGTTCAAGCGCACGGTTGATTATCTCGAATCATTGAAGGTGCCGATTACGCAGTTTTTCATCTTAACGCCGTATCCGGGCTCGCCGACGGGTGACAAGATTTGGCGCTCGGGTGTGGTTTTCGACGAAGACCTGAACCACTTGCGCGAGCCCTACGTCGTCTTCAAGCCGCAACAGCTTACGCCGGCGGAATTGCACGATGGCTGGTGGAGCGCGGTGCAGGAATTTTATTCGCTGCGTTCGATTCTGAGAAGAGTTGTGTTTCGTCGGAAGCCGTTGAATCTGTGGGTGAATCTCGCGACGAATTTGTATTACTGGTCCAAGGTCAAACGCGGAATTCACACGGTTTACTTCGGGAAAAATTAGCCGCAAGAGGCGCAAAGCAAAAATGGTTTACCTGGTGGCAGCCGCGCAGGAAAACGATCTGGCACGAGTCAGGAGAGAGAAGCCCGAGTGGTGGCGCCATGTGCGTCGCTACAACCAGCCGGTTCAACTCGCGCTCGCGGCGGCTGATGAAGCGATGAGGTTTTCCGCCGATCCATCAACCGCGGCGGTGATCTCCCTCGCGCCTTGCCAGCCCGGCTCGGCTGATCTTTATAGCTGGGGACAAGTGGTCACGTCGGGTATGGCGAGTGGGACTCTCGGCAACCTGCGCATGAATCCGACACAGACGTTGCACGCCGTCGATAACCTCGCGATGTCAGCCTTCGCGATCGCGCACGGCAATCAGGCGTATTGTCTCGGACTAGGCGGCGCGGCGGGACAAGCCTGGTGTGGGCTCGAAGCGGTGCAGGAACGTCTCGACCACGGACTTGAAGCCGAAGCGTTGTTGATGGCCGGAGATCAGGATGCCGCCGAAGATGGAGCCCCCGGATTAGGTGTGGCCTTGTTGTTTTCGACTCGCGCCGGATCATTTCAACCGTTGGCCCAGATGGTCCGCCTGATCTCGGTTTCACGCAGCCCGGCGAGAGTTGATGTTGTACCCCACGCGGCGAATGGTCTCGCGGCGTTTTTGTCCTTCATCACTGAACATCGCAACGGCGTTATGTCATACGTTGTGCCGCCGGCACAGACCGACGGGTTTTCGACCGTCACTGTCACTCTGGAAATTTCCTGATGTCTCACCAGCGTCGCGTCGTTATCACCGGCATGGGCGCACTCTCCGCTCTCGGTTCAACCACGCGCGAATTGTGGGACGGACTACTCGAGAATCGATCCGGGGTGAGACGAGTGCCACGACTCGTCGACTCAGGTATCACTGTCACCAGTGGTGGTGAGGTCGACGAGATAGCACCCGAGAGCGTCGATCGCGATCGCGAGATTGCAAATCGTGCTATCGACGACGCGCTCGCGGAATCGAAACTCGATGCTGCCGCCTGCGGTTTCATCTGGTCCACCGGCCTCGACACTTTCCAGTTGGCGCCTGAGGGCTTTGTGCACCGCTCGGCAGGCCGATGCTTTTCGCATCTGGCCTCGAGGTTTGCCGGTCCCCGGCGCATGATCGCTGCTGCTTGCGCGTCGGGCACGCAAGCTCTCGGTGAAGCGTTTCGCCTGATTCAGAATGAACAAGTTGAGGCGTGTGTCGCCGGCGGTTCAAGTGTGATGCTGACGCCGTTCTACCTGATTGGCTTTGCGGGATTGCAGGCGGTGGCTGTGGACAATGGTGACGATCCGTCGTTAGCGTGTCGTCCTTTTGATAAGAAACGGAAAGGGTTTGCGTTAGCCGATGGCGCTGGGGCAATGGTGCTGGAGAGCCTTGAGAGTGCGCAAGAACGCCGTGCCGCGGTCGTCGCGGAAGTGGTTGGTTTCGGCATGAGTCAGGACGCGTTCGATCTCAATCGGCCGTGCGACGACGGCGCGGGCGCCGAGCTTTGCATGCGTCGCGCGCTGGTCGACGCAGGCTTAACTGAAGAGCAGATCGATGCGGTCAATGCGCACGCGACCGCAACCTATTCAGGCGATCTCGCGGAAGCGGCAGCTTTGCGAAGACTTTTCGCGAACCGGTGGCGAGATGTCCCCGTCTCTGGATCGAAAGGCGCTATCGGCCATGCGATGGCTGCGGCCGGCGCACTCGAAGCGATCGTTGCTGCCCGGACGTGTGCGACGGGCATTGTCCCGCCGACCGTGAACCTGCGCCAGGTTGATGAAGGCTGCGAGTTGGACCACGTGATCGACGAGCCGCGCGAGGTTGACGCCGGGACAGTGTTGTCGGTTTCGTTTGGCATGGGCGGACAGAACGCAGCTGTTATCTTGAAGCGTTTTTAACCACGGATTGCGCAATGACGACCGATTGGGGCCTACAGGATAGCGTTGCCTTGATCAGCGGGGCGACGGGTTATCTCGGACGAGCGCTGTCGCGAGGTTTTGGCGCGGCGGGTGCGACTTTGTTTCTAACAGGACGAAATCAGGAAGCGCTGGCTGAACTTGGAGAAGAATTATCCGCGCGCACCGTAGCAGCGGATCTTACCGAGGAAAATGCTGCGAATAATCTTATCAATCATGTGCTTGAAGAAGCAGGGCGCATTGATACCTTGATCATCAACGCGGGGACGCTGGCTGACGGACTTGTCGCCGGGATTACTGACGACGATCTGGCTCGAGTTTACGAGCTCAACGTGATGGCTGCGGTTCGCCTGTTACGCGCGGCCTTAAGGCCAATGATCATGAAGCGTAGTGGCAACATCATTGTGGTTTCTTCTACCGCTGCTCAACGTCCCGGCGTCGGACAGTCTGCTTACGCCTCATCGAAAGCAGCCGTCGAAACTTTTGTGCGGACCACCGCGCGCGAGACGGCCGCGCGTGGGATCAGAATCAATGCCGTGGCGCCGGGGCTGCTTGCCGGCGGTATGAGCGCGCGCATTCTCGACGACCACATCGACCAGGCACGTGCGGCGATTCCCATGCAAAGACCGGGTGAGGCTGAGGAAGTCATGCCGGCGGTTCTGTTTCTGGCATCCCCGATGAGTTCATACGTGACGGGCCAGGTTTGGTGCGTTGATGGAGGCGTAACAGCGTGAGCGCGCGCGACACATCCGCGGAAGTTGCCATGCTGGTGCGCCAGACGCTCGCGCTTTCGCAGAGTGAGCCGATCTCGTCACAGCAACTTTTCTTCTACGATCTCGGGTTCACTTCGATGGACCTGCTCGATCTGCTGTTTCGGGTCGAAGAACACTTTCAGATCGAGATTCCGGAAGGAACCATTTATCACCTGGCCCGCGGCGAACTCGCGGAAGCGCAGTTCGCCGAAGATGGGGTGCTGACTGAGGCCGGTCGGCAACGGCTGATGGCTTTGCTTTACGACACCCCGAAAGAGTTGTTTCCGGCGCGCATTCACGCGGCCACGCTGCCGCGCTTTTGCACCGTCGGCGCAATCACCCGGCTCGTGGATCACAAGCTGACCGAGAGAAATGTTTGAATTAATCCAATCGATACAGGTTGACGCCGAGAACGGACGCGCTTCGGGTGCAGCATTCGTTCCTGACGATCATCCACTGTTTGCAGATCACTTTCCCGGCAAAGCGGTGTTGCCTGGTTCTCTCATTCTCGAGCTCGCAGCACAGGTTGCCGGGCCACTCGCGGAAGAGTTCGTGAAGACCAAGTTGAAGATCGAAAGATGGGCCATCCTCGGTATGGTCCGCGACGCGCGCTTTTTGCAGCCGGTATCTCTGCCGGCTCTGCTTGAGATAACCGCCGCGATCTTACGCTCGCAATCTTCGAACGTCAGCACGAGCGTCACGGTTACTACGAACGGTGAGCGGGTGATGCAGGCTGAGCTGGTAATGATGATACTCGAGTCGTCCAGCGAATGGGCGTCAGCGATCGAAGCGCGAAACGATCGTTTCACGCGCTGGCAGGAGGCGTCATGACCATGTTGTCGGCGGTCGACGCGTTCTTTGTCGCCCATCAGCAGTCGTCCGGCGTCCTGATGCAGCTGGGCGTTGAAGTGGAGCTCAAAGGTGCGATTACTCGCGACGACGTCCTGCGGATGTTGTCGCACGTGGTGAAGTGCTGGCCCCAGCTCGGCCAGCATCTGCGGCAAGAGTGGTTAGGATTATCGTGGGGAGGTAAACAGAAAATCGGTGACATGCTATGTGTGGACGAGAAGCGAGACGCATTGATCGAATGGCGCAACCGGCCGTTGAATCCGTTTCGCGAACCGCCATTTCAACTGCTGTGGATCGCGCAGGACGAAGTCCATCTGTTTGCCTTTCGCGCACATCATGCGGCAGTTGATGGCGAAGCTTTTTTTGCGGTTTGTGCCGAAGCGTTGCGGACTCTGGCAGGTAAAGCTCGGGCCACGGCGAAAGCGGATAAAGAAGGATTTATTCCAACTGTCAAGGTCAGGAACGCATGGCAGAAGGTTGAGGAATTGCGAAAACAGGCACAGTCGGATCGCAGCGCGCGTATCGCCGTGCGCAGCAGCGCGCCCGGACCGATTGCTATCGTGGAAAGAGATGTGGAGCGGGATCGGTTAAGTGGTTGGTTATGTGCGGGCGCCTGGATGAAAGCGATTCACGGGTGGAACCGTTCGCGTGGGCCAACGACCACCTCACTCATTTCGCTCGAAGTGCCCGTCAGCTTGCGCCGCAGCCGGGACCAACACTTGTGCATTGGTAACCAGATCTCCCCATTGGTGCTGTACGGCGACGGCACCCAACCGCTCGAATATCTGGCACAGCAACTGAAACAACAAATGAGTCGCGCAATGCGACAGCGAATGCATCTTGCTTTGCCGGCGTTTTCGGCTCCAGCTAAGTTTCTGCCATGGGAAGTGTTTCGGCGTATCGCCGCGAGTCCGGAACTAACGGGCTTTGCGACCAGCCATTTCGCCTGGTTCGAGCACGCGCAAACGATTCACGACGAGGTTTTCAGCGCGTCGAATGGCGCGCTGCAAATCGTCGATCAGCAGATCTATACACCGGTTTGTTTGCACATGGGCGCGGCGCTGGCAATTCTCGCCTGGCCCGAGCGCGTGCAGATTTTCCTGACGCACCGTTTGAATGCGTTGTCGACAAGTGACGCAAATGTTCTGTTGGACCTGATGGTGCAGGAACTGAGTACACAACAACTAAGCCGGCAACAAGTC
>DATANL010000116.1:0-3159 GCA_036266295.1 Pyrinomonadaceae bacterium
ACGTGCTCAAGCCGCGGCCGCTGGTCCTGCTGGGAAGTTGTTGGCCGCCCGTCGTGAAGGCGTGGCAACGTGACCTGGCCGTGACTGATGCCGACGTCGGCATTCTGAGATTTGCCACGTCGCCGGAAGAAGCCGTCTCGATCATCGACCGCGAATCAGCGAACGTGACCATCGATGTATCGGCGATTGCTCAGACCTCGTGAACGTTTCACCTGGCACCTGAATATGAAGCGTTGCCCGCAATGCAATCGCGAGTATGCAGACGACACTCTCAGATTCTGCCTCGAAGACGGAACGTCTTTAGTAGTTCCACGCACGCGGGCCGAACCGCCAGTGACTGAAATCCTTCCGGCGCAATCTCGCCTCACCGATAGATCGTCTGAGCCGACATTACCGGCTTATCCGGCGACTGTACGCGCGCAACCGAATGAGTCGCGTCGATCCAATCCCTTTCTCGTTGCCGGGGTGATTGCGATTGTGCTGCTGTTGATTGTGCTGGTGGCGATCGCGGCGATCTATGTGATTCAACATTCGCCGGCAAACCAGAATCAGGCCAACGCTGAGTCGCCCACGCCTCGTCGGCCTACGCCACAACCAACCTGGACGGGCGTTGGTGACGCCACACCGATGCCTTCGATTACTTCGGGGCCACTGCAAATTACTGCGTCGGCTTCATCGGTGCGACTCGCAGTGGAGGCAAATACTTACTACGCGGCCAACGCGATCGACGGCAAGAGCTCGACCGCGTGGATTGAAGGCGCAGCCGGACCAGGCGTCGGGGAATGGATTCGATTTGATTTCGATCGCGAGATCAATTTGCATCGAATCATCGTGCAGCCGGGATATTTCAAAGGTCCGCAGACGTGGGCTGAGAATAATCGACTGGCGAAGATAACGGTGCAATTCGCCGACGGAAGTTCGCGCGTGCTGCCGCTCGACGACCGCATGGAGAGTCAAAGGTTCGATGTGGGGTCGGTGAAGACGCGTTGGGTGCGGCTCGTGATAGGATCGGTTTATGAAGGCACGAACCCGGGTCCTAACGACGACACGGCTCTTTCCGAAATAGCGTTTGAATGGGAACCGACGAGCGATCGATGAACCAGGCAGCAGAAAGAGGCGGCGCGACTAATCTCGAAGTGCCGGGCGTGGGCCAACCGGTGAGCCTGCTCGGCGTGCCGCTCAGCTACGGACAGAGCAAGGGCGGCGTGCACCTTGGGCCGGCGGCGATTCGCGTCGCGGGTCTCGCGCAACGGATCTCGAGTCTCGGTTATGAAGTCAACGATCGCGGTGATCTGCCGATTGAGCGTTCGCATTCATTGCCCGGTTTTGATGAGAAGTTGAAGTATCTCACCGAGATCCATGATGCTTGCGAGCGGCTGACGACTCAGGTTGAAGAGTTTGTCGATGCCGGCGATTTCCTGATCACGATCGGCGGCGACCACTCGATTGCCATCGGCTCGTTGTCCGGGGTGGTCAAATCATTTCGCAAGCGCGACCAGAGACTCGGTCTGATTTATTTGGATGCGCACGCGGACATGAACACGCCCGACACCACGCCTTCGGGCAATATTCATGGAATGCCTTTGGCGGTTTTGCTCGGCTATGGCGCTCCCGAGTTGCTGAATATTGGTGGCTTCTCTCCCAAGTTCGATCCGCGGCTTTGCGCGCACGTGGGCGCGCGCGATCTCGATCCGGGCGAACGCGAGCTAATCAGAAAACTCGGTATTCGATTTTTCACCATGCGCGAGATCGATGAACGCGGGCTCGCCGCCTGCATGGACGATGCGATTGCGATCGCGTCCCAGGGCAGCGGTGGTTACGCGGTCACCTTCGACGTGGACGTGCTCGATCCAGGCGATGCGCCGGGCTCGGGCACTTTGGTGCGTGGTGGGCTGAGTTATCGTGAAGCGCATCTGGCGATGGAAAAAATCGCCGAAGCTGGCGGCATGCGCTCGCTCGAGGTGGTTGAGATCAATACCGCATTGGACGTAAACAATCGGACTGCTGAATTGGGAGTGGAGCTGATTCTGTCTGCGTTGGGCAAGAGAATTTTGTAGCGCAAGAACCCTCTGCCGCTGGGAGAGGGCAGGGTGAGGGTCTAGTGAGGCGCGTTAATCCCGCACCCCAACCCTCTTCCAGGGGGGAGAGGAAATCTCTTATGGTCAAAAAGAAACTTCGCATCGGCGTTATCTTCGGTGGGCGCTCGGGAGAGCATGAGGTCTCGGTACGTTCGGCTCGATCGGTGATCGAGGCAATCGACAAATCAAAATACGAAGTGGTGCCGATTGCGATTACCAAAGAAGGGAATTGGCTCGCGCCCGCAGCCGCGGCTGAGCTGCTGCCCGCGGATACACAGCGCCAGCTTTCGGCACAGACACTCGGAAAATCGCGCGGCGAAGTGGCGCTGGTCGGCGACCCGTCGCGTCACAGCTTGATGCCGCTCGGCGAGAGCGAAGGCGAGGGACAGACTCTCGATGTCGTGTTCCCGGTTTTGCATGGAACGTACGGTGAGGATGGAACGCTGCAAGGTCTGCTCGAGATGGCGTCAATTCCGTTCGTCGGCTGCGGTACGCTGGCGTCGTCGTGCGGCATGGACAAAGTGACGATGAAGGCTTTGTTCAAGCAGGCCGGCCTGCCGATTTGCCGGCACACCTGGCTTTTGAGATCTGAATGGGAAAACGACCGGGCAAAGATGTTTCGGCGAATCAAGCGTGAGATTGGTTTCCCGTGTTTCGTGAAGCCGGCGAATCTTGGATCGTCCGTCGGCGTGTCGAAAGCCACAGACAAGGCATCGCTGGCCAAAGCCATCGACCTGGCCGCTCGCTACGACCGCAAGATCATGGTCGAAGAACTGGTCGATGGCCGCGAGATTGAATGCGGCGTGATTGGCAACGATGAACCGCGAGCGAGTCTGCCTGGTGAATACGTAATTCACGACGAGTCCGCGCGGTTTCTTGATTACACAGAGAAATATTCGGGCACCGGCAACAATGAATTCATCGTTCCGGCGCGCATCTCAAAATCGACCATCAAGCAAATCCAGAAGATGGCGGCGATTGCCTACAAAGCCATCGACGCGTCCGGCCTCTCTCGCGTCGATTTCTTCCTCAAACCGGACGGCGAATTGCTCGTCAACGAAGTCAACACTCTACCCGGCCT
>DATANL010000117.1:0-2579 GCA_036266295.1 Pyrinomonadaceae bacterium
TGTTCTCGCCGGCCGCGCTGGCGAATCGAAACACCTGGTACGCAAATCTCGTCGGTCTGACGATGATTGCATTTCTGCTGCCGGGGCTGGTCTTCCTGCGTCGGATCTTTCGCGATCGAGCTAACAACCGCGGACTGATGGCAGCGGCGGCGTTAACGGTTACGAGTTTTCTTTTCACTACCGCGCTCACGCGACCGCTTTGGGCCGTGATTCCAAAGTTGTCAGAGGTACAGTTTCCGTGGCGCTGGTTGGCGATTTCATCTTTATGCGGCGCAGTCCTGGTTGCTGACAGCCTGCCGAAATGGATCGAAACCTTCCGAATGCATCTTCGTCCGCGCGATTTGGCCGTGGCCTTTGCCTTCGTCCTTTCACTCGGATTTGTCTTGAGCCAGGTCATCATCGAGGCCGATTACATTAATCGCGCGCAGTTCGAGACGATGGCCCGCGAGATGCGCGGCGCACCGAGCTTCAAAGATTGGTTGCCGGTTACCGCGCACGATCTTTTGCACACGGACTTGAAGCGAGACAAGGTCGACGCTGGGACGAGATCGGTGACCAATGAATTATGGGAGAGTGAACGCCGGCAATTCCAGGTTGCCGCCGGTCCCGATACCGAAGCCCGCGTGCGAACTTATTACTATCCCCACTGGCAAGCCACAGCCAATGGGCAGACGCTGGCGACGCGCGCAGACACTGACGGCACAATTCTGATCTCGCTGCCTCCGGCTGCCGCCGACATTACGCTGACGTTCTCAGAACCACCGCGCGTGCGCTACGCCGAGTTTCTTAGTCTCCTGGGTTGGCTCGCGATCGCCGCAATCGGCGTCAGTCGCCTGTCGCTCTTCGCCAGACGTCAGGCGCAGATGTTCGTCCTGGCTAACTCGCAATGATCCCATTCGCCAAACGAATCATGCCTGCTGCACTCGCCCTGGCTGCGGGCGCGGTCGTCGTGTTGCCGGCGATTCTGCTGGGCATGCCGAACAATAACGATCTCGCTAATCATTACCACTTCGCTATTCCATTTTATGAGGCCCTGGGCCATGGCGATCTGTACCCGAGTCTGTTCGCATCTCCGAACTTCGGTTACGGCGACGTCATCGTTCGGTTTTATCCACCGGCTTTGTATTACCTGTTCGCGGCCGGCAGATTTCTCGCGGGCAACTGGTACGCGGGCAGTTTGATGACGATCACGGTCGTCTCGGCGCTGGGCAGCTTAGCGGCATATTTCTGGGCGCGATGTTACGTTCCGCGGAATCTGGCGATCATGGCGGGCTTGTTCTATGCGCTGATGCCTTATCATCTCGCCGAGTTTTATCAGGCGGCGCAATTAGCAGAGTTCGCGGCCGGCGCCGCATTGCTGTTCGCATTGGCGTTTACCAAACGGCTTTGCGACCACAACCGTTGGCGCGACGCTGCTGGTCTCGCGGCCGCTTATGCGGGGCTCGTGCTCAGTCATTTGCCTTTGGCGGTGTTCGGTTCGCTCACGCTCGGGCTGTACGCGATCGTGAATCTTAGGCGATCCGATCTTCGTTCCGTCTTCATGAAACTCGCCGGCGCGATTGCCGTGGGACTCGGCGCGAGCGCTTTTTATTGGGTCACGATGGTTTCGGAGATGAAGTGGATTGTGGCTGACGGCGCGCATCCGGATCCCATGTTGGATTACAGCCACAACTTTGTCTTCTCGAGTTTCTCGCCGGATAAGCAAGAGACAATCTGGTGGATGGGATTACTCGCCATTGCCACTCTGCTGATGTGCTTGCCGGCCGTGTTTTCTACCGCCAGCGAATATCGTCAGCAGCGTCAGCGCTCCGTGGTCGCTTTGTTTGGCGTGCTGATTTTTGCTTTCGTCATGTGCACGGCTTTGAGCAAGCCGGTGTGGGCCGTCATTCCGTATCTGCGCATGACTCAACATCCGTTTCGTTGGCTGGCAGTTGTTTCGGTCATTGCGCCGGTGCTGATGGCGACCGCCGTTCCATTCTGGCAGACGCGCCTGCGAAATCACTTGCGGCCGGTCGCGCTGATGATGTGTGGTTGCGTATTGATCGCGGTTGCCTTTTCGTTGACGCAGACCGTGCGCGGCGCCAGGTATCTTTCGAGAACGCATTTCGATCAGATCGTTACGCCGTTGAATGAGGCGCCGGGAATAATTCAATGGTTGCCGATTTGGGCGATCGAATCAGCGAAGGGCCAGGCGTCATATGAAAAGTGTACGCCGCCCGTGGCGCTCAACCAGATCGACGCAGGTCAACGCGCGGTCCACATTTCACAATGGAATGACACTACTCGTTCGTTCGCTGTGGACGCAGGCGCGCCGGGCGATGCGCGGGTAGCCACTTTCTATTATCCGCACTGGCAGGCAAGTGTGAATGGCCGCCGTTTACCAACCAGTTCCGCCAAAGACGGCGCACTGTTGGTTTCGCTTCCGGACCAGGCAGTCAACGTCACTCTCGAATTTCGCGAGCCCGCGCGCACAAAGATCGCCGACGGCATCAGCATTATTAGTTGGACATTGATTGCTGCGATTCTTATATTAGGTACGTTCGCAGCCGCGCGCCATGAGCTCACCGCCAACTGACGCG
>DATANL010000118.1:0-6911 GCA_036266295.1 Pyrinomonadaceae bacterium
TTACTGGTGCGCGCAAGAATCGTTCAGATCAAGTAAAAGTGCATCGATAATCGCCCGGAACTTTGTTTCTCGGCCCAGCGTACGAGGCTCGTGTCAGCCGCTGGATTGACAGCCGGCCAGCAAGGTTGTAACGCCGCACGAATCGGAGAACGGAAACTGTGGGAGCCGCCAAACTCTTGGCTACCAGTGAAGGCGCCGAATTAGTCAGAAGATGCCGCAAGGGTGATGGCGCGGCATGGGAAGAGATTGTCCAGACTTACAGCCGGCGCATTTACAACCTCGCTTACCGCTTTACCTCGCGCGCCGATTCTGCCGAAGACTTGACGCAAGAAGTTTTCATCCGCGTCTATCGCTCGCTCGAGCAATACAATCCGAAACAGGGTGATTTGCAGAACTGGCTCATGAGGCTGGCGCGGAATCTCATTATTGATGATTACCGCAAACGTCAACGCGCGCCGCAGGACGAAGCCGCGGACGACCTGGAAGACCACAAGTACCATCTGCGCGCGGCGGGCGCCACGGTGCAGCGGGAGATGGAGCGCCGCGAGTTGGGAGCGCAGATTCAGTCAGGCATCGATAAGCTCTCGCCGGACCTGCGAACGTGCGTGATTTTGCGCGATATCGAGGAGTTGAGCTACCAGGAAATTGTAGATCTGTTGAAGATTCCGGAAGGAACGGTTAAATCGAGAATTAATCGGGGTCGCATCGAACTTGCGAAGATCTTGCGTCGTATGCGAGTAGTGGAGGCTTAGCCTCGAAAGGAACTTTGAGATTTCAATTTTCAGGTCTTTGCTGAACGCCAGCAGACGCGTGGTGAAATCCATTTGAGATTTGAAATTTGAGATTTGATATTGAATGCCGATGCTTTGTCACGAATTTGAAGATCAACTGACTGAATACCTCGACGGGACGCTCGACGTGGAGGCGCACAAGAACTTTGCTGAACACGCGTTGCGTTGTCCTGTCTGTCACGATCTTCTGGGTGACGTGAAAAGCACGCTGGTCGCTTGTTCGGCGTCCGATGCTCCTCCGGCCGGTCCGGAGCTGGAAGCTCGCATCCTCCTGAAAACTGTTCCCGAGACCGCGATAACCTGCACTGAATTCGAAGAGTATCTGACCGATTACCTTGACGGTTTTCTGGTCGCGCCGCTCTATCATCGCTGGGAGCGGCACGCGGCGCTTTGCGACAGTTGCAGTGAATTGCCGGGCGACGTGGTTCGTTCGATTGGCGCTTGTTATACGTACAAGCAGGATGAATTAACGCTGCCCGCAGGGCTCGAAGCGCGGATCTTACAAAGCACCATCGGCAATGTGTTGCCCCGGCAAGTGCGCGCACCGATCAGTTCACGCCTGGTGGAGTGGATACGCGGGGCGCTCGACCCGATCGTTTCGCCGCAACTCGCAACCGTCGCCACCATGTTGCTCGTGGCGGTGTTTGTTCTGACCAATACCGTTTCGACTGACGGATCGGTCGGCGGCATCTACGCTGCGACTATGCAACTGGCGCAGAAAACCGCTGATAACGCGACGAAGAGTTCGGTGCTCCCCGACGGCGTCAAGAGAATCCAGGGCAGCTTCAATGATGTGATTGGGAACCAAAAAGCCGCCGAACCCGAAGATCAGACAAACAGGAATCAGGCTGCCAATCAAAACAACACTCCCCAGAATTCACCAAGTAAACATAAGGAAAGTCCGGAACCGAAGGGTCGCTAAGACGCTTCGACGGCGATTGAGTTGATGACCTGCTCGTATCACACAAGGAATCCCGCGACCGTGCAATGCAGCCAGTGCGCGCGCTCTCTGTGTCCGGCGTGTGACCATCGCATTCGCGGCTTTCCGTTTTGTCAGGATTGCATCGTCGCCGGTGTCGAGATGTTGCGCTATCAACAATCTCGGACCACGGACGCGCACGTAATTCGCCGCCAGACATCGCCGTTCATCGCCACGTTTCTTTCTTTCTTTGTGCCCGGACTGGGTGCCGCGTATAACGGGCAGACGTCAAAGGCCATTGTTCACTTTGCGATTTTCGCCAGCTTCTTTCAGATGGCGGTGGTTACCGACGGGGTGACATTCTTTGTGTTAGGTATCTTCGCGACGTGGCTCTTTGCCGCTGTCGATGCGTGTCGCACGGCGCAACTTATGCGGGCCGGCCTGGCGCCCGACGCCGAAGAAGACGCGATTGCGCGGCAGCTTTACGGAAATCCGTTGGCGTGGGGCGTGACGCTGGTCACTTTGGGTCTGGCTTTCTTGTCGCACACTCTGCTGGGCATTCAGTTTCCGGTGCGACGGACATTGCCGGTCGTGCTCGTGATTCTCGGGTCGTACATGTTATTTGATTATTTGAAGCGCCGGCGAAGACGAGAGGAATTGCGTGGAGTTGAAATGAATCCGCCTTCGTCAGTCGTATCGAGCTGGCGCGTCGATTCCGCCAGACTGGGCGCGGATTTCCCGACGCAAGTAAGTTCGCGACAGCTTCGGCAGGCGAAGTAGTGAGTGACTTGCAGCTTATTCGAATCGCAAGCTAACAACTTGCGCTACACATCATGGCAATCTTAATTGGACTTCTTCGCGGTACCTCAATAGCGGCAGCGATCATGCTCGGCTTCGCGTTATTGAAGAAATTTATCATCGTGTTCGGGTTTCTGTTTGCCATTCTGAAATTCGCCATCATTATCCTTTTTCTGGTCTTGCTGATCTCAATTGCAGTCGCCATGCTGCGCGATTGGTCTAGCAAGAGCGCCACCAAAGACGTGTAGTTTCCTGCGTCTCGCTTCCGTACAAAACCAATCAATGTGCCAAGATTGTTACGGATCCGGTGATCTTCGTCACCGGATTGACACTTCCGCGTTTGCCTTCACTTATTTCGTATGATACGGTCTGCCGCTCTAGCAGCGATTCAGGACGCGATTCCGGAATCGACAACCCGGCGATTCGGATCGGAAATTCCGTTGCTAGTTTCAAGCAGGGCTTGAACCTTCTAGCAGGTTCGTTAGTTTTAGCACCTCATATTTGAATAGTTTCCAGTTCGCCCTCCGTCGGCGTCTGTAAACCTTTAAGGTCGCAGAGCGGCCCCCGTTTTATCAAGCTCGCGCTGCGATCGACAGGAGCAGAAGATGACCAGAGACGACCGTTTCTATGCGTTTATAGTTGCCCGAACATCCAGATCCAGAGCCCACATTCGCAGAGTCTGCGTTCATAAACGTTGGTTGAAGATGTCCGCCGCCGGACTTTTCGTGGTGCTGTGCGGCCTGATCTACGGCTTTTATGGATTAACCCAACAAGCCGAACATCTGCGAATCGACCGCGAAAACCAGCGGCTGCGACAAGAAAATGATCGCCAGCGCCAGGCACTTCAGAATTTGAATAACCGCGTCAATGCCGTCGAAGACACTTCGCGAAAGCTGGCTGAGGTCTCAGGAGTTGAGAAAGAAGCCACCGCGCCCAGCGGACAGGGCGGACCTGCGAGACCCGTGAACAGCGCAGCTGCGCTCGCCGCCCTCGAGGCAAAGACCGAGAAGCTCGAACGCGAAATGCGCATGTACGAATCGTTCCTGCGTTCGCGCGGAGTGATACCGTCAATCTGGCCCGTGTTCGGCAGACTTGAAAGTGGAGTTGGCGGCCGGCGCAATCCGTTTACCGGCCGTGGTCATGAATATCACGAAGGCCAGGACATCGACGCCGCGTGGGGCACGCCGGTTGAAGTAGCAGCCTCAGGTAAAGTGACGATCGCCGGTTGGCAGAGAGGCTACGGCAACGTCGTCTATGTCGATCACGGTAGTGGTCTTTCGACGCGATACGGCCATCTTTCTAAAATCAATGTAAGCGTCGGTCAGACGGTGAATACCGGTGACATCCTCGGACTCGTGGGTTCGACCGGACGCTCAACCGGCCCGCACTTGCATTACGAGGTTCGCATCAACAATCAACCAGTCGATCCGAAGCCATATTTGCCGGGCGCCGCGGCGGTTATGGCTGACAAGAAGTAAACGAGTAAGCACGTTCGAGTTGAGCAGCAACCATCGTTCGTATACGGGGGTTGCTGCTTTTACTTTGTGCCTCAGAATTTACAATTCTCTCGTTCCGCAATCATTCTCCGTCTGTTAACATCCTCGCCTCGTTTAAATCCACGCTAAGGAAGACCTAATGGCCCTTACTCGCTCGCGCGCAACTGCGCTGCTGATTTCTTTCCTGCTCTTCGTCAGTGTTGTTCCCAACCGCGTTCTGGGTGACGAGGGAATGTTCTTACCGGACGCCCTCAATGATCTGCCCATCAAGAAGCTGCAGCAGATGGGCCTGAAGGTCCCGCTCACAGATATTTACAACCCGAACGGCCCGAGCATTAAAGACGCTGTGGTGATCGTCGACGGCGGCACCGGCGAGTTTTTGTCCAATGAAGGCCTGCTGCTCACGAACCACCACGTCGCGTTTGACGCTCTGGTCGCGGCCTCCGATCAAACCAAGGACTACGCGACCAAGGGTTATTTGGCAAAGACGCGCGCGGAAGAACTGCCGGCGAAGGATTACACGGCGAAGATTACCGTGGATATGAAAGACGTCACGGCCGAAGTTTTGAGCGGAGTTACGGATGCCATGTCTCCGCCCGACCGAGCTGCGGCGATTGCCTCGAAGATTCGTTCCATCCAAATGTCCGAGGCGAAACCTGCGGAGAGCACCACCGCGACGGTCGTGCCGATGAACGAAGGGTTGTCCTACTACTTGTTTCACTATCTCGAGCTCAACGACGTGCGCATTGTTTATGCGCCGCCAAAGAACATTGGGTTCTATGGTGGTGACCCTGACAATTTTGAATGGCCGCGGCACGATGGCGACTTCACTTTCATGCGCGTGTACGTCGGGCCTGACGGCAAGCCTGCTGATTATTCGCCCCGCAATGTGCCTTACAAGCCGAAGAAGTTTCTCTCGATCTCGATGGCGGGTGTGAAGGAAAACGACTTTACGATGGTGATGGGTTACCCCGGTTCGACGCGACGCTATCGCGAGAGTTATTCGGTCGCCTACAACCAGGACAGTTCGCTGCCGCTACTCATCGACGTGCTGCACGCGCAAATTGATGCGCTTGAGGAAGAAGGCAAAGCGAACCGGGACCTGCAAATCAAATTGCAAAGCCGAATCTTCGATCTGGCGAATACGCTGAAAGACTTTGAAGGATCGGTCATCGCTTTGCGGCGCGAGGGCGTCGTCGAACAGAAGCGAAAACAGGAAGCCGAGTTTGTGCAATGGGTCAACGCCAATCCGGAGCGGCAGAAAAAATATGGCGAGGCGTTACCGTCGCTGGCCAAAGCTTACGACGAATTGAACAAGTTTCAGCCGCGCGATGCGCTGATTCCGCAGATTGCCAGTGTGAGCGACATGTTCGAGATTATCGGAATCATCGCCGGCCTCGCGGTCGACAAGGAAAAGCCTCAGGCGCAACGCAATTCCCGCCTTGCGGCGTTGGCTTTGCAGGCGCGCGTGCTGGGGCCCGACGTGATCGCTGAACGCGTGCCGGGTTTCGAACGGACGGTGCTTGCTTTCCTGTTGCGTGAAGCTGCCGAACTGCCCGCGGGCCAGAAGCTGGAGCCGATCGAGAAACGATTTGGAAGTCTTAGCGGGCCGGCACGGATTCGTGTGGAAGAGGATTTCGCGCGGGCCGCCGTCGAAAGCAAGAACATTTCATCCGCAGATAGCCTTAACAAACTGTTCGACATGTCGGCTGCGCAACTGCGCGATTTGCACGATCCGCTGATCGACTTATTAACTGATTTGAATACGTTGGCTGCCGACGCGCAGGCACACACGGCGGCCTTTAATGAAACCGTGGCGCGCTGGCGGCCGCTTTTGGTTCGTGGGATGAGCGAGATGCGCGGTGGCAAACTTTATCCTGATGCGAACCGCACGCTGCGTTTCACTTACGGGTTGGTGAAGGGATACGTTCCGAAGGACGCCGCCACCTACGAGCCGTTCACCACGCTTTCGGGCGTGATTGAGAAAGACACGGGACGCGAGCCGTTCGATGCACCTGAGAAACTGAAACAGCTTTATCGCGCGCGCGATTTCGGACCGTACGCGACGCCAGACGGAAAAAACGTGCCGGTCGATTTTCTTTCGACCAACGACATCATTGGCGGCAACTCAGGCTCGCCGATCATGAATGGCCGCGGCGAGCAAATCGGTATTGTGTTTGACGGCAACTTCGAAGGCCTGGGAAACGATTTTTTCTACAATGATGCCAAGGGCCGGACGATCTCTGTGGACATCCGCTACGTCTTGTTTATTTTGGACAAGTTCGGCGGCGCTGGTTATTTGCTGAAGGAGTTGGATCTTAAAGACGCGCCGGCGTCGCTGCGCAAAGCGGCGTAACTATTCATCATCCTCTTGCTTCTTCGGCTTTTTGTCGGTGAACAGAATGCTGCCGGCAAGAATGACTCCGGCAATGGCCGCGAGTACGAAGAAGATCGTCGGCAGTCCCGGATAGCCGAAGATCTTGAAAGTCGTATCGACGCGCATCATCAAAGCTGCACCGACCACCAGGGCCGCGAGAATCAAGCCCAGCGTGATGCGATTGGCAATCTTCTGAAGTCCGTCGAGCAGGACCTTCTCATCAATCGCGTCAACCGTAATCTTAATTTCATTATTGGCGACCGCATCGAGAATCTTGCTGACGCGGGTTGGTAGTCTTTCCGCAAACTCCTTCACCTCAACAGCGCGCGCCAGCAGGGCGCCCGGCTCAAGGGCCTGCGCCGTCTGTTGCATCATGATGTTGGTAGCTTCCTGCCGGATTACCTCATTTGGATTGAAGGTTGGATCGAGGACAAAGACCACGCGGTCCAAATTCATCATGGTCTTCGCAATCATCGTGAAGTCCGGCGCCTCGCGAAACCAGGTGTCCGCGGCAATGCGCTGAATATCCA
>DATANL010000119.1:0-3674 GCA_036266295.1 Pyrinomonadaceae bacterium
TTTGGATCATCTCGTATGAGGTGGCAGCGAATCCAAAGCGGCGTCGCCGCTACGCTCTGCCGCCGCACTCCAAAATGCGTCTGCCCTTAACGCTAATTAATTACCGCGCTAATATGTCGCGATGCCGCGACGCCTGCAAACGATCTGCTTTGCCATCGCTCTAGCTTCCGTTCTTCCCGCATCAATTTCAGCTCAACACGCCGGCCACTCAATGTCCGCGGTCAACTTCCCGGTAAGCTGCTCGCCCAAAGCACAAGCGGAATTCAATCGGGCGGTCACGCTGCTCCATCACATGACGTATCCGCAAGCCCGCGTGGCTTTTCAAAACGCGGCGACAATCGATCCGCGTTGTGCCATGGCGCACTGGGGCGTGGCGGTCACTTTGTTCCAACCGCTGTGGCCCACCAGGCCGAATGCGGACGCGCGTCAGCAGGGATGGCACGAAGTTGAAATCGCGAAGTCGCTGCCGACACCGACTCAGCGCGAACAACTCTTCATCGCGGCGGCCGAAGCTTTCTTTCTCGATCCGGCCGCGAACGATTACTGGTTGCGCATCAGGCGCTGGGAACAGGCAATGCAGAAAGTCTATGACGCTTTCCCTGACGATTCAGAAGCCGCCACCTTCTACGCGCTGGCGCATCTGGCGACGACTCCGCCCGATCGAATCACCAGAGAGAACGCCGACCGCGCCGCCGCAATCCTGCTGCGCGTCTATCGCCAGAACCCGAATCATCCCGGGGCGATGCATTACCTCGTACATGCGAACGACGTCCCCGGCCGCGAGCGCGAGTTGCTTGAGATCACGCGCAAGTACGAACGGGTCGCGCCGAATAATCCTCATGCGCTGCACATGCCGACGCACATCTACACGCGACTCGGCGACTGGGACGGAGTCGTTCGCGGCAACCTGCGGGCGGCGAACGCGGCGCTGAAATACCCCGCCGGCGACAAAGGTCAGTTCGTCTGGGACGAGTTCTGTCATGCGATCGAATACCTCGTCTACGCCTACCTGCAGAAAGGTGACTACCGCAACGCTGCGGCTCAGTTGCGCAGATTGCACACAACGACTCGTCTCGAGCCGACTTTCAAGACTGCGTTTCATCTCGCATCAACCCAGGCGCGTTACGCACTCGAACGTCATGCATGGTCCGAAGCAATGCAGATCGAACCGCGCCAGCCGGCGAACCTCGATTGGGATCGTTTTACCTGGCCTGAGGCCATAACCAGATTCGCGCGCGGTTTAGGCGCCGCGCATTCCAACAAAATCGAAGACGCGAAACGCGAGAGCGAGCGCCTGAACGAACTCGAAACGCGCACACAGAACGCCGGCGAAGATCTCTTCGCGCGAAACATTCGCATGCTGAGGATGGAATTGAATTCCTGGATTGCTCACGTCGAGGGTCACGAGGACGTAGCCGTCTCACTAATGCTCGCCGCCGCCGGATTGGAAAGCTCCACTCCGAAGCATGCCGTCACTCCGGGCCCAACCATTCCTGCACAGGAATTACTGGGCGACCTCTTTATGGAGCAGAAGAAACCCGCCGAAGCGATCGCGGCGTATCAACACGCGCTCGCGCTCTATCCGAAACGTCTTAACAGTGTGACCGGCGCCGCCCTGGCGCTTAAGAACCGCCGGCGATAGCGGAACCAATCTCGGCCACGAGCAAATGTGCGCGACTGTCCGCCCGACTTTTTCCGCCTCCGCACTTCACTTTTTCGGTTTCACAAATACCGCATCTTCGATCGCTAAGTTTTGTTTCACTTCCGCCAGTTTAATAATGAAGTGCGCATCCTCGATGTAATGAAGCGCGAACGGGACCTTGATGCCGTCAACTTCGCGGTAGTCATCGTACTCAATGGCGCTGGTCAACACATCCGACTGATTGCGGTCTTCGACTCGAATCAGCAAAGCGGTGCTCGCATCAAAATAGAAACGCCGCGGCTGCCCATTGCGCGGGGCCTCGAGCACAAACACATCACGCTCCGGGCCCTTCTCGCCGTTCGGTTTTGCCGGCGCAATTTTCGTCGCGCCTTTATAGAAGAGACTCGGATACTGCGAGCGCAGTTTCAGCGGCTGATAAAAATCGGCGTCGCGCATGGCGTTGCCCTGTTCCAATCCCGTCTTGTCGACCACGCCGTCCTCAGGATCCTGCTGCCAGCCGACCATGCCGTCGAACCCTTCCTTCAGAGTTGTCTGGCCCGGCACGGTCATCACCATCAACGTGCGGTTCGGCGCCTTGGCAAACATTTCAAACGGCCCGGCCAGGGCGATGCCCATGACTTCGAACGTTCCTTTGGCCGCGCGACTGTTCACCTTTTCCAGGGCCGCGCGTCCGCCGAGCGCCTTGACGTACGCGGCGAGGACTTCATCCGCTTTCTGTTTGCTCTCTTCAGTGACTGCGGTGGCTGCGTTAGCGGCTGGGGTCGATTCTTTCGTCGCCGGTTTCAAGTCCAGAATGATGTGCAATGCTCGCTCTGTGAACCGGCGCAGATCATCGCCGTAATCAGAGTTGGTCATCGCGATTACCGCCACGCCATCGTCGGGCGCCAGCAACAAACGCGATTCAAAACCTACGTCGCCCCCGTCATGCAGGACCAGGCGGTGGCCCTGCAACTCAGCCACAAACCAGGAAATTCCCTCTTTGACTTTGAATGAATCGACTACCGGTTGCCGCATCAACTCGACAGTTTCAGGTTTGAGAATTCGTTTGCCGTCGAGCTCGCCGCGATTGAGGTTGGCGATGGCCCAGCGACTCATGTCTTCGATATTTGAATACAGCGTCGAACTCGGCGAGTGCGCGCGGTTGTAAGGAAATACTTTGCTGACCACTGCCTTGCCGCTCTCTTTGACGTGCGGCGAAGTCAACAATTGTTGGTTCGCCTCGCGCAGGAGCAGCGTGCTGTCTTTCATGCCCAACGGCGTCAGAATGTTTTGCTGCACATAGTCTTCAAAACTCTCGCCGGACACTTTGGCGATCACATCGCCGAGCATTTCGTAAGCCGCATTGCTGTAAGCGAACTTCTCGCCCGGATTGAATATCAACTTCTGATTGCTGAAGCTCCGCACAAAACGTTCGAGCGCCCCCGCGTCGTACTCCGGTTTGTCCCAGTGTAATCAGTAACGTCGGGAATGCCGGACGTGTGACTCAGCATCTGACGAATCTTAATGTCGCGATAACGCGCGTCATCGAGTTTGAAGTAAGGCAGATATTTCGTGACCGGCGCGTCGAGATCAATCTTCCCTTGTTCGACCAGCTGCATAACCGCCGTCGCCACGAACGTCTTCGTCACCGAGGCCATGTGAAATAGCGAACGAGAAGTTATCTGCGTGTTCCCACCGAGCTTCGCGACTCCGAAGCCCTTCGCATAAATCAGCTTGCCGTCCTTGACGACGCCGATGGCAAACCCCGACAGATTGCCTTTACTGATCGCGTCGTTGATTTGCGGTTCGAGGTCGGTGCGTAGACGGGCTTCGGCGCTCGGGTTTTCGGTTGTTTGGGCCAGGGCACAAACGCCGGCCAGCAACATCAACAGGATGAGTGAAGATATTCTTCGAGTTGTCATGACGTGAGATTGACGCGCACGCCTGTGGATGTGTTAACCGAAGATTGGAGACTTGGATTGTTCACCTCGGTGCAGCCCGAAGGGCTGCGAGAGAGTAGCCGGTGGTCGAA
>DATANL010000120.1:0-2069 GCA_036266295.1 Pyrinomonadaceae bacterium
TCTCAACCATGTCGCCTTCTACTTGCCCGCTCTGCACCAGACGCTGTTGCGCGAATCCGTTTTTGATCACAAACACGTAAGTCGCGCCTGAGATCGTGCGCAGCGCGCGTTGCGGCACCATCACCGCGGCGGCGCTCTGCGGCAGCAAAACGCGAATCGTCGCGAATTGACCGGGCTTGAGTTCGCCGTTCGGATTATCGACATCGGCTTCGACGCTGAGCGTGCGCGAGGTCGCCGTGACATTCGGCGAGATGCGCGCCACGCGTCCCGAGAAAGTTCGATCGGTATAAGCAGATACGGCGACCGAAACGCTTTCGCCTTGATGAATCCGCGGAATCGCCTGCTCCGGCACGTCAATCTTCACGCGCAGTGGATTGATGTTGACGATGGTCGCGACCTTCTGCTGCGGCGAAATGTATTCGCCGACGTCGGCCGGACGATCTGAGACATATCCGGACATCGGCGCGACAATGGTCGTGTAGGTCAGGTTGCGTTTCGTAAGCGAGAGATTTGCCAACGCCACATCAACCGCCGCTTGCGAATTCGCGACCGTCGCAAAATTCTGTTCGGCCTGGTGAATCAAGGCCTTGTATTGTTCCGACGCCTGGTCCCTTTGCGATTTCTGCACATCGTAAGCAGCTTTCGAAACATCGCCGCTTTCGAGCAACTTCTCAGATCGCTTCAAATTCTTTTCGGCTAAATCGAGTGCCGAGCGCGCGGCCGCCACCTCGGGCACATTTTCCGGATTGAATTTCTGACCCGGCCGCAAACCGATCTTCGCGCGGTTCTGGTCCAGCGTGGCTTTCGCCTGATCCACTTGCGCCTGCGCCTGCTGCACGCGATCTTTGAAGTCCGCATCTTGGAGCCGCACCAGCGTCTGGCCTTTTTTAACGAACGTGCCAATGTCCACACCCACCGCCGCAACTTTGCCGGAAGTCTCGGGCGCCACATCGGTCTGTTCATTCGCCGCCAGGCTGCCGGTCGCTTCGAAATACTGCGGCAACTGCCGCGACACGGCGGCCATCGACGTAATCTCGATAATCGCCGGCGTCGGACTCGCAGACGCTGCGTTCGTTTGACCATTCGATCGTTTACATGCTGAGAGCGCGCCGACAGCGATAGTCGCGAGCGCCGGCACCAGAAGTAGTTTGAGGAGTCGTGATCCGCTCATTTGTTAGTTCGCTTTCTGCCCTGACCGTTTTTCTGTGGAGCCTTGCGGCCTCGCGGCGTTATCGCTACGCCGTGCAACAGAACGTCAGTGAATTCCCGCGCCGCCGCCTTGTTCGAGATTTTCAGCAGTTGCCGTTTGCGGTCCCAAAGATTGTTGTTGAGCGAGTGATGAATAATCATGCCGACGAAGGCGCGTACGATCACGTGAGCCTCCACTTCCCTCATGGCGCCGTCGCGTTGCCGCTCGCGGATGTAACCACGCAGCGTGCGATACACGCGTTTGACGAATTTTTCCCAGAACATCTGCGCCAGCTCATGCTCTTCTAAAGCCGAGTGCAGCAGCAGCCGGTGAAACTCCGGATCGCAGTCGTGCTGATTCAGCGCGTCGAGCGCGAGGCCTTCGAAGACCGCGCGGTCGTCCTTGGCCGCCACTGCTTCGGCGACCACCTGCATGGGGTCCATCGTCTCGTGGACACAGGCTTTGTGATCGAGGATCGCGCTGTAGAGTTCTTCTTTGGTGGCGAAATGCCGAAAGACCATCGCCTCGGATACGCCGGCGGCGAGGGCAATCTCTTTGGTGGTCGTGCCGCGAAATCCGCGCTGTGAAAAGAGACGCATGGCTACACGCAGAATTTGCAGACGGCGATCCTCGCCCGTCATACGCGCGCCGTTGGCGCCGTTGGTGTTGATTCTTTTTTGGGGTTCCAAGCGAACTGAGCCTTTCTGAAGTAAGTGCTTACTTACCATCGCGGCCGACGCAAAGTCAAGCGATGGGAAAGGCTTCCTAACTTTGAAGTGAGTCGACCTGTCGGCGCTTTGCCTCGCGACCTAAACAGCGGTCACAAGTCACCGCACTCCAAAGTTTTCGCAACTCGCCGCAGGTTTTCGTCGTATGCAGA
>DATANL010000121.1:0-2208 GCA_036266295.1 Pyrinomonadaceae bacterium
AGCCCGCTTGTGCGGACAGGCCGATTCATTGAGAATGTGCCGGTGCCTCCGAAACTTTCGATCGTCATACCGGCGTTCAACGAAGCTGCGCGGCTGGGCGGTTCAATTACAACGATTCTCAGCTACTTGAATGAGCGCCGCGAATCTACCGAACTGATCGTGGTTGACGATGGCTCGACCGATGCGACCGCGAAAGTCGCGGAAGCCGCGCTGGCGGATCCGGGTCGCGTGAGCGCACGGCTGATACGTTACGAAGAGAACCGCGGCAAGGGACACGCTGTGCGGGTGGGACTGCTCGAGTCAGCAGCGAATATCGCGCTCTTTTCCGACGCGGACCTTTCCAGTCCGATCACCGAAGCGCCCAAGCTGATCGATCCGATTCAACGCGGTGAATACGATCTGACCTTCGGCTCGCGCGCCTTGGATCGGAGGTTAATTGGAGTGCATCAGCCCTGGCGGCGTGAACAGGGGGGCCGCGTGTTCAATTTGATCGTGCGTCTGGCCACCGCGCTCCCGTTCTGGGACACGCAATGCGGATTCAAGGCTTTTCGCATGAGCGTGTGCCGGCCTTTGATTGAGGCAGCGCAAATCGATCGGTTTGGCTTCGACGTCGAATTGATTTACCTGGCTTACGTGGCGCAGTTGCGTCTGCGCGAAGTTCCCGTTCGTTGGAACCATGCGTCGGGCGGGCCGCTCGACTCATCAAGCAATTACAGCCGGGACAGCTTGCGCATGATCAATGAGGTCCGCCGAATTCGTGCTTCGGCCGCCGCCGGCGACTACAGCGAAGCGATAAGTGCGTCGCGCACCGCCGCCATGGTCGAAGCGAAGCATGGGTTGTCGATGCGATCGTTTTCGTGACGAGTTTTACCACAGAGGACACAGAGAAGAATCAGTGACTGAATTGAAATGACCGCATAACCCGATCTGATCATGAATTATTTTTCTTACTTGCTTTCCTCTGTGTCCTCTGTGGTTAATCTTATTCGAGGTGACAGATGACAGCACGACTTAACGTCAACATCGATCATGTGGCCACCGTGCGCCAGGCGCGCCGCGCGCCCGAGCCCAGTCTGGTTGCCGCAGCGATGATCGCCGAACAAGCGGGCGCCGACGGTATCACCGTGCATCTGCGTGGCGATCGTCGTCATATCCAGGACGCCGACCTGTTTGTCCTGCGGCAGGCCGTGACGACTTATCTGAATGTCGAAATGGCCGCTACTGAAGAGATGATGCAGATCGCTATCGATGTTAAGCCCGACGCGGTGTCGTTGGTGCCGGAGAATCCCGGCGAGATAACCACGGAAGGCGGATTGAATGTCCGGGCAAACATCGCCATCGTGCGCGCGGCGGTGAGTAAGTTGCGCGAAGCAGGCATACTCGCGAGTCTGTTCATCGATCCCGATCCGCTGCAAATCGAAGCCGCCCGCGAAGTGAACGCCCAGCAAGTCGAATTGTGCACGGCCGCGTATGCCGAAGCGACGCTCGGCTCAGCCGGTGTGCATGGTGAAGGCGCCGCGCGCGCGCATCATGAACTTCGTCGCTTGCGCGAAGGCGCGGGGCTCGCGGCACAGTACGGCCTGCACGTCGCCGCCGGTCACGGCTTGACCGTACGCAACGTAGGCGCAGTCGCGCGCATTTCCGAAGTTGAAGAATTCAACATCGGACACAGCATCGTGGCCCAGGCTGTCTTTATTGGATTAGAGAATTCGGTGCGGGCCATGCGGGCCGTAATTGCTGCCGCATAGGTTTGCGCGGCTTTGCTGGAGCACGCCCGTTAAGCCTTCAGTTCCACCAGCACCAGCTAGTTTGTCTTCAGCTAACTTCCGTCGTCAGCTACCTTGCCACTAGCTTCAGCTAGTGGATGGGAGTGGAATATAAAAACGGCTTTAGCCGAATGTTGGGCTAAAGCCGAAGTGTTTTTCTAATGTGTCCCACCAGCTAAAGCTATTGGCAAGTTAAGAAGCTATTGGCAAGAAGAAGAAATCCCTTTTGGGAAGCCGAAGGCTCGTGCCGGGCAAAGCGCTCTATCGCGATCCGGAAGCCAACTGCAGTCTGACGATCGATCGTTCCAGCTTCGCCTGCGCCTTCTCAAAATCCTCTTCGGTACCACTCCACGCGCTCAATTGCTTTTCAGTGTGTTCACGAGCGAGGCGGGCGCGCGCGGCGTCGATCTCTTCCGGACGTTCGGCGATCTCGGCGAGGACC
>DATANL010000122.1:0-6458 GCA_036266295.1 Pyrinomonadaceae bacterium
AAGATTGCAAAAATCCGTCGCCGGCAAAACTCCAAACTTGCAAATTGGAATTAACGTCCCGGGCTTGCAGCGTGGCATACGACCCAAAACCCTTGGGGCCGTTCATGAAGAAGCCCAGGTTGCCCGAGAAAACGGGAGCGCTCTTGGATAAAAAGCTGCCGGCCATGCCGCCGGTCAGACTGTCGAAGATGTAATCCGGATTGTAGTCGCGAACATATAGACGACCGTTGTACAACGCCGGCGTCGTGCCGCCGCCACCCGAACAACCGGTGCTGTATCTCCAGATTTGTGCGCCGTTGGCAGGGTCAAGCTTGTAAACATTCGGACACGCATACGACACGTAAATTCCGTCGGTGGTTACGGCCGGTGAACTTTCGTCGCCGTTGCTTACGCTATGGGTCCAAAGCACAGTGCCGGTGTCGGCGCTGACTGCGTATGCGGTGCCGCCACTGCCGGCGCCACCGGTATAGATCACACCCTGGAATACTGTAGGGGCCGACGAGAAGGAATACTGCCCGGGAAGCTGCCGGCTCCAAATGACGCTGCCGGTGGCGGCGTCAAAGGCACGCAGCAACCCGTCATAATTAATCGCAAAGACGCGACCGTTCTCGTAACAAAGAGTCGACCAGTAATAGGTTCCCCCCAGCGCAAACGACCAGAGCGTCGCTCCGTCGCCGGCATTCAGCGCGTATAGCGTTGTGCCGTACGCCGAAGGATTGCGGACCGTAACGAATACTCGACCGTCGGCAATGATTGGATAAGAAATGTTCTGCCCAAAATTGACACTCCATTTCTCTTTCAGCGGAGGCGTCAATCCCGGCGATGACGATACGCCCGTATGCGTTTCATTAATCTGATAATTGCGTGCCTGATGGGGAGTGCTCTGAGCTTGAAGGGGAACAGCAAACAGAATACAGATCAATCCTGTTAGGGGAAACTTTGATATGTTCATGACGCCTCCGGTCGTAGACCTACTGCGAGTGAGTAAAGAGGGGCAGGCTTGAGAACCGAGACAAAAGATGAAAGAACGGCACTTCAGTCAATGCCGGGTTTTCCTAAATGCCATCAGAATAATAAGCATTGTGGCGAATCAAAGGCAACGATTATTTTTGGCGGTGGCCTATTTTGACTGGAGCGCAAACGTCTAGGTTGCCGTTATTAGAGAATGCAAGCAGGGACGCTTGCGCTCCAGTCAGGTCGTTCGCGCATCTCACTCTTCCATGCTTTCGACTCGACCTGGCCGTTAGTGTAACCTGCTTCAGATCGCCGGGTATCAAATGATCATCCACCTCATCGACGGCACCTACGAACTGTTCCGTCACTTCTACGGCCTGCGCCGGTTTCACAAAACCGATCCGCCATTCGGCGCGGTCAGCGGTGTGCTCGGGATGATCGCGAAGATGATCGAGGACGGCGCTACGCACATCGGCGTCGCTACCGATCACGTCATCGAATCGTTTCGCAACGAACTTTGGGCGGGCTACAAAACCGGAGCGGGAATCGATCGCGCGCTGTTCGCGCAATTTCATCCGCTCGAAGAAGCGCTCGCAGCCATGGGTGTGGTCGTCTGGCCGATGGTTGAATATGAAGCAGACGATGCGCTGGCCGCGGCCGCCCATCTGGCCGCGAAGAACAAGCGGGTCGAAAAGGTTTGCATCTGGACCCCGGATAAGGACCTCGCGCAGTGCGTAGTCGACGATCGCGTGGTCCAAATCGATCGGCGCAAAAACGAAATCAGGAATGCAGACGCGATCGTCGCCAAGTTCGGCGTAGCGCCGGCGTTCATTGCTGATTATCTGGCGCTCGTCGGCGACAGCGCGGACGGCTATCCGGGAATCAAGGGACTGGGCGCGCGCACGGCGGCCACGTTAATCAATCGCTGCGGACACATCGAAGATTTTCCACTGGATGTTCTTTCCGGAGCGAACCGCGAGCTGGCCCTGTTGTTCAAAGACCTTGCGACTTTGCGGACCAATATTCCGCTATTCAAGCGCGTCGACGAATTGGAATGGAAAGGGCCCGCCGTGTCGTTCGATTCGATCGCGACCAGGATTGACGCCCCGCGTTTAGTTGAACGAGTTGGAAAACTGTCGCGCGCAGTCGGAACGTAGTCCGTCTTTTCATCACATCGTTTCGGACTTCTTAACAACAATTTACATTTCGACGCAGCGGTGATCGATATTTACGATTCGATGCTGATATCATGTGCCCACGTTCCGCGGTTACTTAATCACGAATGCTTTCTCTCCTGATTCAACAGAACATCGGCCAATCCTTGCATTCGTGGTACGTGCGCGTACTGCTCGGCGCGATTGCGATCGCGCTGGGGTATGTTTTCTACAAAGAAGTCCGAAAGATTCCCGCCAAGCTCTTCACCCTGATGATCACGGCCTTCATCGACATGGTCGGCTTATTGATGATCATTCCGCTGCTCCCGTTTTATGTGAAGGAGTTAAGCGGAGACGGCTTGTCGATATTACATTTTCACATCGGCGTGGGAACTATCACCGGTTTTATAGTCACCTCTTACACGATTGCGCAGCTCTTGAGCGCGCCACTCTGGGGAAAATTCTCTGATCGAGTCGGCCGGCGACCGACCTTGATTATCGCGTTGGCCGCGTCGGGCATTGCCTATCTTATTTTTGGGTTTGCCAATTCGCTGTTGCTTTTGTTCCTTTCGCGGCTCGTGCAGGGCGCTGGTGGTGGCACAGTCGGAGTCATTCAAGCTTATGTGGCCGATTCCACTGAACCGAAGGATCGCACGCGTGCCCTGGGTTGGTTATCGGCCACGACGAATCTCGGCGTGGTCATTGGACCGGTCATTGGTTCTTTCGCCGTAACGCTGGGAACGAGCAAGACGTTGACGGCGCAATCGACAATTCCCATCGGTCACGCGGCGCCTGGCATTTTCGCGGCTGCGCTTTGCCTTATCAACATCATTTTTGCGGCCCGCTATTTAACCGAGTCGCGCAGCGCGGACCACCTTACCGCAGGCGATGGCGGCGCGCCGGCGCGCAAATCGCGTCAAGCAATCTGGCAGGTGATATCGCGTTCGGGCGAACCGGCCTCACGACTGATCTGGATTTATGCGATTGCAATTGGAGCATTTCAGGGAACCTTTGCCGTGCTCGCGCTCTTCCTGAACGTGCGCTTTCAGGTGACGGCGCAGATGATCGGCTACTTCTTCATGTACACGGGCGCGATTTCAGTCTTCACGCGTGTGCTGCTCCTCGGTCGCATGGTTGATTGGCTGGGTGAGGCGAAGCTTTCACGGCTGGGACTCATACTGCTCGCCGCCGGCGTGATCGGCATGCCACTCTCGGGCAACCTGGGAACACTGGCGCTGGCAGTAGCGCTGATTCCACTCGGCACTGCGTTCACTTTCCCGTGCGTTACCGCGCTCTTGTCGCGCGTTGTAAGTCAGAGAGAGCGCGGTCTTTACATGGGCATGCAGCAAACTTACGGTGGCGTCACGCGGGCGATTGCGCCGGTGCTCTACGGTCGGGCCTTCGATACGCTGGGCGTCGCGTCGCCTTACTATTTTTCGAGTGCGATTATCGCGGCAACCATACTGCTGGGATTTGGCTTGGATAAGTATGCGCGGCATGAACCGGCGGCGGCATCAACGCCGGAAGCGAAGGAAAAGGAATTGCCGGAGATGGCGATGGCTGCCGGTGCGTCAGGTTCGGCTGAGCCTGAGACTTGATCGAGTCGGTAGCGCAACTCTTAATTTGCGTCTTATAAAAATGGGCGGCGCAGCGAATGCTAATTCGATCTGCGTCGCCCTGGTATTTAAGCGAGGCGCAATTAACTATTTGCGCTGCCATCACGCCGGATCACGGCCACCGTCATATCATCCATCAGCGGCCGAATCGTCGCGAAATCCTGTACCGCGCCGAGCACCGAAAAGAGGACGGCATCAGCCGAAGTCGAGTTGGCCTTTGCCAATTCCGCTTTCAGTCGATCGTAGCCAAATTCTTCGCCCGCAGCATCCTGAGATTCAAGAATGCCGTCCGAAAAGATCAGCAGGGTATCGTGTGAATCGAGGTTGACTCGACCGGCGACGTATTTCGCATCATCAAGTACGCCCAACAACAAACCACCATCAGACAGCGATTCGAATTTACCGTTCGCGCGCAAGAGAAACGCCGGCGGATGCCCGGCGCTGCAATAGCGCAGATCGCCGGTGACTACATCCAGCTTGGCCAGAAACAAACTGGCCAGCGGCTTCATCGTCGACATGCGGCCAATTTCACGATTGAGGCCGGCGACAATCCGCTCAGGCAACGAACTGCGCGAAGTGTTCGCGCGCAGCATCCCAACCATGTGCGTGGTCCACATCCCCGCGGCCAGCCCTTTCCCGCAGATGTCTCCCAGGGCCAGCACGACGCCCTCATTCGTTTGCTCGACCGTGAAGAAATCTCCCGGCAGGTGACGCACCGCAAAAATTTCGCTCGCGATCTCGAAATCGCCAAAGCGCAGTAGACGGGGAGCGCACAATCGACGGTGCACTTGCGCAGCTTCAAAGATCGCTTCGTGCAGATCGGCGTAATCCTTCTGCAGCGCCGCGAACTTCAACTCCATTTCGCTCGGACGTTTGATCTCTGCGCCGCGACGCGCCGGCATCGCGCGATCGACTGCGCGTCGAGATGCTGCTGCTGAATTGAATGCTGGCTGGGCCATATAGAATTGGATGCTAGCCTACGAATTTATAGCCGGTGCCGTGCACGGTAAGAATAAAACGCGGTTCTTCCGGATTCGGTTCCAACTTCTGCCTGAGATGAACGATGTGTGTGTCCACCGTACGAGTGTTTGGATAATTTTCGTAACCCCAAACCGCGTCGAGCAGACGGTCGCGTGAAAGCGTCTCGGCGGGATGAGCGACAAAATAAGCCAACAGCGCAAACTCTTTCGCTGAAAGTTCCACGCGTGAACCGTTGCGCAGTACTTCGTTGCTCCGCACGTTAACTTCTACGTCGCTGAAACGGTAGATGTCGGGTGGCGGTTGCGGCGCAGCGCGGCGCAGGACGGCCTTCACGCGCGCCATCAATTCACGAATTGAAAATGGTTTCGTCACGTAGTCGTCGGCGCCGAGTTCCAATCCGACGACTTTATCAATCTCCTGGCCGCGCGCCGTTAACATGATAATCGGCAACGACGGCTGCTTGATCTTGAGCTGTTTGCAGACATCGAGGCCGCTCATGCGCGGCATCATCACATCGAGCACGACCAGGTCAGGATTTTCTGAGAGCGCGCGATCCAGCCCCTGGACGCCATCGGCGGCGCTGATCACTTCGTAACCTTCGTATTCGAAGTTATCGCGCAGCCCGGCTACCATCGCCGGCTCGTCTTCGACGATCAGAATGCGCGCGCGCTTCCCCACCTGCGGCTCGGCAGGCGGCGGCGGCACGTCGCTGATTTCGCCGACAAATTTTCCGTTGTTGTGGTTTTGTCCGTTTGATTTCATATGGCTTGTTGTTGGAACGGCGCTGATGCCGTCTGGGGCTGTTGCTGCACAGCCGGCTTCAACGGGAGCGACATGATGAATTTACTGCCGGCGCCGGGCGCGCTTTCTACTTCAATTTCCCCGCCATGCGCCTCGGTAATGTGACGCACGAGCGAAAGGCCGAGGCCGCTGCCTTTCGTGTTATGCACCAGCGGATCGCCCGCGCGGTAAAACTTCTCAAATATCTTTGCCTGATCGCGACGCGCGATTCCGATTCCATGATCGGCGACCTCGAGCTTTACTGATCCGTTGTCGCGATACAGCTTCACGCCGATGTACTTGTCGTCCTTCGAATACTTCAAAGCGTTGTTGACCAAATTGACCAGCGCCCTGGCAATCGCCTCGCGGTCGATGCGCACCGCGGGCAGCTCAGTATCGATCGCTTCGTCTAACTGAAAACCCTGCTGCTCGATTTGATAACGATAGGAATCGAGCGTGTTGCGCACGAGATCCGCGATGTCAGTATCGCGAAATTCATATTCCTTCCGGCCGGCCTCGATTCGCGAGAAGTCCAGAATGTTATTGATGAGCGCAGTCAAACGCTCGCTCTCTTTGCGAATGATGCGATAGTACTGGTGCTTCTTTTCGCGCGTGGTGATGCGGCCCAGCTCCAACGTCTCAGCATACAGACGAATCAACGCGAGAGGCGTGCGCAGTTCGTGAGAAACGTTCGAGACAAAGTCTGATTTCAATTTCGCTACGGCGATTTCTTTGCCGACCATGTGCTTGGTCAGCGCCACTCCGGCGATCATCATCAATGAAAGGAATCCGAGGATCAGAAACCCGTTGCGTATCCAGACGCGGCTCATTGCTTCGAGGCTGGTCCCCTGGTATTTGACGCCCATCGCCAGCCGGGGGAAAACGTCTTCGAACTTCCTCGAGACTTCAGGCTTTCCCCAATCCCAGCCAACTGACGCAAATGGTTTTAGGTCGTTCATGTCCATCTGGTCCG
>DATANL010000123.1:0-1759 GCA_036266295.1 Pyrinomonadaceae bacterium
CGCTCAAGTTAACCTCTGAGCACCAGCAACCACGCAAACTCGCGCCGCACGAAAATTCCTTTCCGCACGACTCGCATATGCGTTCGCGACTAAGCGTATCCGAAAGGGCCTTTCCAATTTTTGTGAGCGTCGAATTCATCGATTGGTCGATTCGTCTTCCGTCTGCGGCTGCTCAGCCTTCTTGATCTGCAAACGCGAGATTCTTTTTCCGTCGGCTTCCACTACGTCAACTTCCAGGCCGCGCAGACTCAAATGTTCGCCCGCCAGCGGCACGCTCCCTTTTTCAGCGATTACGAAACCGGCGACGGTGGTAAAGTCATCGTCGGCGATCTCCATCGCGAACAACCGTTCAATCTTTCCGATTTCCACGCCTCCCAAAACTTCGTAGGCCCCGTTTTCGAGCGATCGAATCTCCTGAGCTTCTTCGCCGGTGATGTCTTCGTCTTCGATTTCACCGACGATCTCTTCCAGGATGTCTTCCACCGTTACCAGGCCGGCGACGCCGCCATACTCGTCGATCACGATGGCCATGTAGACGTGCGCTTTCTGCATCTCGCGCAGCAACTCATCGACCGGTTTGGTTTCCGGCACGGCATAATACGGCCGCATGAACTCGACAATCGAACCGTCTGCTTTGCCCATCGACAGGCAAGGCAGCAAGTCACGTAAATAGATTATTCCTTCGACGTTGTCGATCTGGTCGCGGTACACCGGCAGGCGCGAGTGTCTCGACTCAATGATCAAAGTGCGCGCATCGCGAACGGTTGCTGATTTGGGCAAGGCCGCAATCTCAGTCCGCGGCGTCATGATCTCGCCGACGGTCGTGTCGCCGAATTCGATCGCCGATTGAATCAGCTCCCGTTCTTCCTCTTCGATAATTCCTTCCGCTTCGCCGACATCGATCAGCGCCTCAATGTCGTCAGCGTCGTCTTCTTCGTCTTGCTTATGCTCCTCTTCAGTCTCTTCCTGCCTGCGCATCCGGTCAAACGAACGATGCCAGGGCTCGGCGAGATACATCAACAGGCGGTAAAACGGCCGCAGCACCGGCAAGAGTTTCAGAAGTTTTTCTTCGGCATTGCGCAGCGAGAAAAGTCGCGGCAGGAATTGCCGAAAGATGCCGCCCAGCAAAAGCCCGGCGACGAGCGCAGCCAGGAGAGCGACCGCGGTCACGCCCAGAAGTCGCAACGAGATGTAGGCGACCAGAACTGAAAAGATGACGAGCAGAATCTGAATCGCCGCGGACAGGGTCATCGTAAAGCGCGCGCGATTTTCCAGAATCTGATTCAGAAAAGGAGCGTACCGGGCGTTCGGATGTTCTTCGGCTTCGGCAGCCAGCCGCCTGAGGCCGACATCGCTCAGTTGGCCGAAAGCCATGTCAACGCTGGCAAGAAAAGTGAGCGCCAAAAGCAGCAGAGCGCTGACGGCTATCGCGATCTCCATACGGTGGATTGAATGGTAAATGGTAAATCGGAAATAAACAAAGCCGGTGTGGGAGCGCGCGCATCCGTGCGTGCGGTTCGCGGGCATCTTGCCGCACAGCAAGAGCCAACCTAAATCTTCAGTTTCTTTCGCAGCTTCAATTCCAGGCGATTCATTTCGCCATCGTCAGTTTCGTGATCATAGCCGTGAAGATGCAAGAGGCCGTGGAGAATCAACTGCTGCACTTCATTCTTGAAGGTTAATCCATGCTCCCTGGCTTGCGCCGCCGCGCGTTCGGGCGAGATTACGATCTCGCCGAGATGCGCGCGGTTGGGCGTCT
>DATANL010000124.1:0-9222 GCA_036266295.1 Pyrinomonadaceae bacterium
CACACGAAACACGATCGCCGGCCGATGCGGCTTTCATTTCGACCGTGCCTTACACCGTCGCGATTCACTGGCGACAAGCGCACGCCTACCTCAATCAATCACAAAAGTTGCTGAGCGAATTTGACCGCCGTGATGCGCGACAAGCGCTAAGGTGAGGTTGCCGGCTTTCGTTTTATTTCCGTCAAATACTCGCCCCTCTCAGTTTCCACGATCGTGAAATCGACGCGATCGCCCACGCTGGCCCTGTCGAGCAGCGACTTGTCTTTGACGTTGAATTCCATCTGCATCGCCGGCATCAAATCTTTGATCTCTTCGTGATTGATTTCGATCCAGCCTTCCGGCTTGTTGATTGAGGCCACCACGCCGGTGCCCGGATACGGTTTATTCATTACCGGCGGCCCGAACCCGGCCGGTCCGCGCAGCGATACGGCTGACGGTGTCGGATGCGTGTCGCGGTTAACCGGCGGTTGCTTCTGACACGAGACCAGAACCAACGCGACCATGATGAGCAGGAATTGAATGACCCTCGCGCGCAATAGTGACCTAGTGAATTGTGTAATCAAATTGGTAGTAGTGCTTGCCATTTTCGATCTTACCCGTCAGCTTGCCTGCGATTCCCTGCAATTCACCAGTCCCCGAGTCAGGTACGACCGTAACGTTCAAGTCCTGCACGCCGCGATTCAAGGTGCCAATGTGCTGAAAGAGCAAAGTCCCTTTGCGGCCGTCAATCGTGCCGCTGAATTTTTCAATCGCCACATAAGTGGCCGATCCTTTTGCCAGGTCTCCACCGGTTAACATCTGGCCGGTGCTGGTTCCTTCCATCGCGCCGTGCCACTGTTTCTCCATCGTCATGCGGCCCATTGATTTGTCGTCTGACTTATCGTCCTGCGGTGCGAGTTTCACTTCGAACGTGCCCGCGGCATGCTTGGTCGCGGTTGCCGATTCGGGCTGAGACGTTCCGTTCCGCTGCACGCGAATGCGCCGGCCGACAGTTTTTTCGGGATTGAAGATGCTCAACGTCCCTTCGATGATGTTTCCTTTGACGATAAATTCCCAGATGCCTTTGTAGCGCGGACTCTGCATATCGCCGGTGAGCGTCTGCTTCGCGGCGTCATATTTCAAAAAGATATCGCCCATAAATTCCAGCTTGCCGTCGACGATCTTGTCTGCGCCGATCCTGACCTTCGTCGGATCCGCAAAATCCATCTGAATGCGATAGACGACACGCTCGTCGTGGCAGGAAGGGTTATTGCCGGCGCAAATCGATTCACCGCTCCAATCACCGTTCAATGACCACGCCTGTTGGGCATAACTCGTCGGGCCAAAGCTGATCGCCAGACCAAGCAAGGCCACGCCGTACGAAATAAGTTTAAGAAATCTTCGCTTCATGTTTGGGTCAACTCGTGAATCCATTTCAAAACCTCTGCGGCCTGTGACGTCCGGTAACGATATTCAATCGTCCCCGACCAATCATCATGAAACAGACCGGCGTCGAATTTAATCAACAGGGAATCGCGTTCGCGTGACATCTGGAGCCCGCGAATTCGCTCGTCAGTGAACGGCACGTCAATCGCGAACCTTCCGGACATCAACGCGACCAAACGAATGTTGCTGACCACGATCGAGCCAATGAACGCCTGTTTCCGCCACGACGAATATCTGCCGGGCGCGCGAAAGTCACGATATGTGACCGAGCCCGGAATACCTTCGTCAGTCACCACGATACCTTCCATCCGCAGCCGGTCACCGATCACTTTCGGAATTCTGCCGACGCCGAACAGGCGATATAGAAGGCTCTTAGGCATCACGATTCTGGTCAAGGGAGTTGCGAATAATACACCAGAATCACAACTCTCATAATCGCGGCTTCGTCCACCGGCCGCGGACTATCGACTCTTCAGTTCGCCGTTGTCGCGCACGCTGGTATCGTGAATCTCCACACTGTGAATCCAGTTGGTCCGGGTCCACCTTTTCATTTTGAAGCCGTCAGCAGCCGGCACATCGGTGCACTTTTCGGAATTGTTTTATTGACTATGCGTGCTAGTCGGAATATTGTCACTGCGCCCCGAGGCTCGGCCGAACATCCGACGTTACAGAGGACGTTCGGCGATCTAGCAAGTTATCGATCGAACCTGCCTCAGGTCTCAGTAGTTTCGTTCTTGTTAGACTTCATTCACTAGGAGTCGGATCTTATGGTTACCAAACGTGGGACGAAGAAAGCTTCGAAAAAATCCGCCAAGAAGTCGGCTAAAAAAGCCGCCGCCACTGCTATTCCGCCAATCAACCTGGCATGCATTGAAGCAGCCATCAAGCAATTCGAACGTTGCCTTGCGAAAGGGGTGCCCCGCGCGACCTGTATTAAGAGATTGCAAAGGAATCTCGCGAACTGTGTGCGCGGAATTTTTCCGACTGATGAATAACCTCGGTATGCAATCGGCCCGCGCGTGATCGTATCTGATCGTTTCGGGCTTGCGGTTATAGATAAAGTTTGACGCGGCTTCCCGCGGGCTGTCAAAGTGTGCCCGCCTGATGCCGTTATTTCAAAGGCACACCAACGCTTCCCACCTCGGTCTCATTCTTCGACGGAGCACTCTTCTTCACATACTTGTCGTACCACGCGAGGTATCGTTCATATCGATCGCGCACGTAACTCGGTCGCGTGATGCCGTGAAACTCGTTCGGATAGATCACCAGTTGAGTTTCGACGCCGAGGCTGCGCAGCGCCTGGTACATCTGCTGGCCACCCTGGACGGGTACATTGAAGTCGCGCTCGCCGCCGAGAAACAGTGTCGGTGTCTTGATGCGATCGGCGTGCAGAAACGGATAAGAGATTTTGACGTAGGTTTCCCAGGCCTTCGGATTCCAGGGTGGGCCGATCTCGTAATCGTATTGAATGATGTACTGGTCGGTGCCGTAGAACGCGACGGTGAACGCGGTGCCGGCGCCGCTGGTCGCGCCTTTGAAGCGCGTGTCGGTGGCGATCATGTAGTCAGTCAGAATGCCGCCGTAACTCCAGCCGCCGACGCCCAGGCGATTAGGATCGGCGTAGCCTTTGGCGATGACGTGGTCGATGCCCGCCTCTAAATCCTGGACTTCGTAATTTCCCCAATCGGCAAAAATGGCCCGCGAGAATTTCTGGCCGCGGCCAGAGCTGCCGCGATAATTCACGTTCAGAACTGCGTAACCGTTCGCGGCAAAGTACTGGCGCTCGATACTGAACGAATGCTGGTCCTGGCCGTTCGGGCCGCCGTGAATGCGCAGCAGGAGCGGGAGCGCGTACGGTGTCTTGACGACGGTTGAATATCCGAAGGGCAAGGTAATCAAACCGTGAACTTCCGTGCCGTCTTTGCTCTTGAAGCTGACTTCCGCGGTCTCACCGACCTGAAGTTCATTCATCAAAGCATCGTTCTGATGTGTGACCTGCCGCAGCGTCTTCCCTTCCATCGCATAAATTTCAGTCGGCTTGTTGTCGTTGCCGGAAAGCAGAACGGTATGCCCGCCCGCCATCGACAGACTGGAAACTACAACCGGACGATCAAGGAGACGGGTGACCGCATTGTTCTTGATCGTGATCGGATAAACCGACATGTCATCGGTCACCGTAGCAATCAGCGCGTCGCCCACGAAGCGCAACCCACCCACACCGCGATCGAGATCCTCGACAGCTTTGACGCGCGCCGGCTGCGCGCTGCCGTCGGCGGGCACCATCACCAGGTGCTCCATGTTGTAAGCGCCGTATTTTCTTTCGTCGCCTTCAGTGAAAGCGAGCCACTTGCCGTCGGGCGACCATTCCGGGCGTGAGCGGTTCGCCCGATTGTCAGCCGTCGTCAAAAGTTTCTCGGTCGATCCGGCTTGCGCGTCGGCGACGTAGAGTTGGGCCGCCGGATCGCGATCCGGATCGTCTGCATGATTGGTCATGAACGCGATTCGTTTGCCGTCCGGCGACCACGAGATTGACGATTCATCCCACTTGCTCCTGGTCAGTCGCTCGAGTTTCTTCGTCGCGATGTCGTAGAGATAGATATATGTGTGCCGGCCCGAAAGCAGATAACCCTGCACGTCCTGTTTGTAGCGATAACGATCGATCACGATCGGCTTGGGCGGTTTCGGTGGAGTGCCGGGCGCCGGGCTCGCACTCGGGTCGGGCGCATCCGGATCGGGATCGCCAATCAGCACGGCAATCCGCTTCGCATCGGGCGACCATTCGTAACCCTGCAGGCGGCCTTTGAAATCGGTGAGCTGATACGCTTCGCCGCCGCTGCGATCCAACAGCCAGATCTGACTTCCACGCACGCCGGGTTTGCCGGAAGGGCGGCCTGACGTAAACGAGAGAAACTTACCGTCGGGACTCCAGCGCGGCGCGCCTTCGCTGTCGGTGCTGAAAGTAATCTGCCGATCGTTTCGGCCGTCGTAACCGACCATCCAGATATGCGTGCTGCTCTTGTCTTCCTTCGTGTCGATGGTCGAGACGGTATAGGCGATCCATTGACCGTCCGGTGAAATCTCCGGGCCACCCACGTTGCGGAAACGCGCCAGGTCGTCAAGCTTCAAAGGCCGGCGCGTGGTTTGCGCCGAAACCGCGAGGGCGACGCCGAGAATCATGACGAGCAGAGCGAGTGACTTCCTGGTTTGCATAAGGTCTCCTTGTTTGGAGTGCGGCGGCTTGACGCCGCTTTTTAATAGTCGTCGGCTTAATAGTCGGCGATATTGAGCCGGTCTATTCTGAACGAGTAGATGGACTTTACCATTGCAGGTGCAGTGATCATGTAAACGCCGCCTGAATCCAACCGGTGGACCGGGCATGCGGCCAGTCGTTTTTTCTGATTGACTCTTCGGCCTGCATTGAAATTGCAAAGCGGCGTCAAGCCGCCGCACTCCAAAATCGCGCGCATTCTACTGCGAATCGACCCGCCTGCATAGAGTCTTGAATGTGCGCTGCTTTCCGGCTAATGTAGCGCGCCAACATGCGCAGAACTCCACAGTCTCGATTGATCGTCTTCGCTGCGGTAATCGCCACGATTGCGTCGGTTGTGTTTCTGCTCGCGGGTTGCGGCCGCGCTCGCAACGGTAAGACGCTGACACTCGCGATCAATTCCGGTGTCGAAGGCGACGCGCTCCGGCAGGCGGCCAGGGATTATGAAAAGCAAACCGGCGTGCACATCGAGATTGCCGAGTTTCCTTACGCGAACCTTTTTGAAAAAGAGCTGATCGATCTGAACTCGCGCACGGGCGCTTACGATCTGATCATGCTGGACGATCCATGGTTTCCGAAATTCGCGTCAATGCCTGGGCGGCTGACTGATCTCACGCCGCTGCTGGGAGAGCGTGGCAAGGGAATCCAGCCAGACGATGATTTTATTTTAGCGTCGGTGGCGCTTTGCCGTGATCCATATGAGTCGGGCGTATTTTTCGCGCTGCCCTACGTCGGCAACTCGCAGCTGTTCTTTTATCGAAAGGATCTTTTCCAGAAATACAACTTGAAAGAGCCCGCCACCTGGGATGACGTACTCTCAGCCGCGAAGACCATCAGCGAACGTGAGACTAATGGCGCGCCCGGCGGTGGTAAGGTCTATGGTTATGTGATGCGCGCGGCGCAGGGCAATGCGGCGGTGGCGGATTTCATGCCGATCTTTTGGGCGTTCGGCGGCGAGATGTTCGATTCCTCAGGTCAACCCACAGTGAATAGCGTCGAAGGAATTGCGGCGCTCAAATTCATGATCGAGTTGGGCAAGTATTCGCCGCCCGGCTATGCCAGCTTCAACGCAGACGAAGTGGGCGCCCATCTGTTGCAGGGCACGGCCGCGATGTCGATCAACTGGCCGGCATGGATCAGTTCTTTCAACGACGAAACCAAGTCAAAAGTTGTCGGCAAGATGGAATTTGGCCAGATGCCGCGCGGGAAAAACCCCGGTCGTGCCGAGATTGGCAATTGGCTAATCGCCATCCCGCGCGCTGCGAAAAATCCTGAAGCGGCCATGGACTTTCTCCTTTGGGCCACCAGCGCCGAGCAGATGAAACTTTCAGCTCAACGCGGCAACCCGCCGACCCGTCGATCAGTCTTCACCGATCCTGAGTTGCAGGCAAAGTTTCCGGCTTATCACGCGCAACTTGAATCGCTCGAGTCTTCGCGCCCGCGGCCGCGCACGCCGCAGTGGAACGAGATCGAGAACGCGTTCGGAATCTATCTGTCGAAAGCGAACAGCGGTGAATTGTCTGCGGAAGACGCGATGAACCAGGCGAACGCTGAAATAAAGAAAATCGTCGCGCGTGGAAAATAAGTCAGGAGCCAGGAGCCGGAAGTCGGGAGCCGGGGGTGAGCAAAGCCTGGCACTGATTCTACTTGCGCCTACGATCGCAGTTCTGCTCGCGCTCACCATCTATCCGCTGATTTATTCAATAAAGATCAGCCTGCAGGGCGAGTCAGGCAATTGGACAATTCAAAACTTCACGCGACTCGTCTCCGATCATTTTTTCCTGAGTGCCATGATTCACACCGTGGTCTATGCGGCAATTGCTTTGACCTTCGAGTTCTTAATTGGACTCGCGCTGGCATTGCTCTTGAACACACAAATGCGCGGGCGTTCGATTTTTCGCTCACTGCTGCTCGTGCCGATGATGCTGCCGGCCGTAGTGGTCGGCGTCGTGTGGCGTTTGATGCTCAATTCAAATTTCGGCGCGGTCAACGGCACGCTCAAAGGAATTGGCATCAACACCGATGCCCTGACGTGGACCGGCTCACCCAAACTCGCAATGGCCTCGGTAATCGTCGCCGATGTCTGGCAATGGACGCCGTTCATGTTTCTGATCTTGCTTGCGGGTCTGCAAGCGATTCCGCAAGAGCCGTATGAAGCTGCCTTGATCGATGGCGCGAGCGCGTGGCAGACGTTGCGGCACGTGACCCTGCCGTTGCTGAAACCCGCGATCCTGATTGCGTTACTGCTGCGCACGATGGATTTGCTGCGCGTATTCGATCAGATTTTTATCCTGACCGAAGGCGGCCCCGGCTTCGCGACTGAAACGGTCAGTCTCTACATCTATCGCACGGCCTTTCGCTTTTCGAATTTTGGTTATGCAGCCGCCATGTCGTTCGTGCTCCTGCTGATTACAAATGTGATCAGTGTCGGCTACATCAGGTTCTTGCGGACGAACGTATCAGCCCGACCGTGAGGGAGGGCGCAAGCATCGCGCGCGTGTCCGGTACAATCGAGCCCTAGCCTAACGGTCGGGCTGCTTACACAGTTGAAGTCCAAATGAAGAAGATCGCTAAGTTTGTCGTGCTGCTATCCGCGCTTGCCGCCGCGCTGTTGCCTGTCTACTGGTTGATTACAATCTCGTTCAAGCATGAAGTCGATCAGTTCGCCGTGCCGCCAAAATGGTTCTGGTTCACCCCGACGCTGGAACATTATGCGGACGCGTTTCTGACGCGATCGTTCGGGCAATATTTGCTGAACAGTCTGTTCGTCGCCTTCGCGTCAACAGTGTGCGCGGTGGTCATCGGCACTTTGGCGGCTTACGCGCTGGCGCGGTTTCGCCTGCCGGCAAATCTCGATCAGAGGTTGGCTCTTTGGATTCTTTCGACGCGTATGTTTCCCGCGATTGTGACTGCGGTGCCGCTGTTTGTAATCATGCGTGACTTGCGCCTGGTGAACACACGGCTCTCGCTCATCGTCGTCTACACCGGATTCAATCTGCCATTCGTGGTTTGGATGATGCGAGGTTTCTTTGCCGAGATTCCCCGCGACCTCGAAGAAGCGGCGATGGTTGACGGCGATTCACGCATGGGCGCGCTGAGACGTGTGGTGCTGCCGCTGGTGACACCGGGTCTGGCGGCCACGGCGGTCTTCTGTCTGATCGTCTCATGGAATGAATTTCTGTTTGGACTCGTGCTGACGCAGACTGATGCAGCGATGACGTTGCCGGTCGGGATCGCCGGACGCGTGACGCAGTACGGAATCAAGTGGGGCGCCATGAGTGCCGCGGCCGTCGTCGCCATGATTCCAATCCTCGTGTTTGCGATGAGCGTGCAGAAGTATCTCGTCCGCGGACTGTCTCTGGGAGCTGTAAAGGGATGAAGTCAGTGCCAGGCGGATGTGCTGACCGTCGCGTAGAAGCATGAGTATTGCCCTGCATCGTCTAACAAAGTCATTCGGCGTCGCCCAGGTCGTAGATGATCTTTCTCTGCAAATCGACGACGGCGAGTTCGCTGTGCTGCTCGGGCCGTCCGGCTGTGGCAAGACTACGACGCTGCGAATGATAGCGGGACTTGAGAGCGCAACGTCCGGCGACATCCTGATCGACGGTGAGCGCGTGAACGATCTGCCGCCGCAGCGGCGCGACGTGGCCATGGTCTTTCAGAGTTATGCTTTGTATCCACATATGACGGTGGCTGAGAACGTCGCCTACCCGCTCCGCGTCCGCAAAATGGATCGCGATCAAATCAGTGAACAGGTGCAGCGGACCGCCGCGATGTTGGAAATCAAGGCGCTGCTCGACCGGCGGCCACGTGACCTTTCCGGTGGCGAGCGGCAGCGCGTGGCCCTGGCCCGCGCGATCGTGCGACATCCGCGCGCATTTTTAATGGACGAGCCGTTGTCGAATCTCGACGCGAAACTGCGTTTGCAAATGCGTGCTGAGTTGAAGCATTTGCAGCAGCAACTGGGGACAACAACTGTTTACGTCACGCACGATCAGGCAGAGGCGATGACCCTGGGCCATCGAGTCGCGGTGATGGACCAGGGCAAGCTGCAACAGTTTGACGCGCCGCTCACGATTTATAATGAACCCGCGAACCGCTTCGTCGCGGGTTTTGTCGGCAGTCCAACGATGAATTTTGTCGACGGGGAAATTGGTCTGGCCGAGCGGCGATTTGTAAATCCGCAATTTGCGCTGCCGCTGACTGAGTCGCAGCTGGATCGATTTCAGCGAATGGGAATGAAGCAAGTTACGATGGGTATGCGGCCGGAACACATCTCGGTTTCGCTCGGAGAGCTGAGTGGCGGCCAACCGGCATCGGTGTACGTCACTGAGTTGATGGGCAACGAAACGTTTGTCATTCTGGAAATCGACACGACCAGATTGGTAGCGCGCGCGCCCGGTGAATTTCGCGCCGCGACCAGCGATCGCGCGTGGCTCAAATTTGATATGAGTAAAGCGCACTGGTTCGATCAAGCGGGCGCAAGGATCTGAGATCGGCTCACGACACGATGAAACTTTCACTGAACG
>DATANL010000125.1:0-1543 GCA_036266295.1 Pyrinomonadaceae bacterium
CGCGCGCCTTCGCACACGGCGCTGAAGTGCTGCCGGCGCGAATTATGTTCTCATCGCAGGGCTCGTGAATAATCGCCCACATATTTGGTAGTTTGGGCGGGGGACGCTGTGTTGGGAAGCTCTCTCCGAGAACAAAGCATCCGTCCGACCGCGTCGTTGGCAATTCGCGCTCGCGCTTTTCTCCATCGTATTCCTCATGCCGCACTGGGTTCATTCATGGCCGACTCCCAAGTTCCATGGGGCGTTGACGCCCCTATCCGGTGTGGCGTGCGTTGGCAGGACTAAATTGTCGCCAAGCGCGATATGCAAAGCGAGAGTGTTCGCATGGCTCACCTATTCGATCCGCTCACGATTCGCGATGTCGAATTTGCCAATCGCGTCTTTGTCTCGCCGATGTGCCAATACTCGAGCACTGACGGGCTGCCTAAGGACTGGCATCTCGTTCATCTCGGCAGTCGCGCCGTCGGTGGCGCGGGACTGGTCATGACGGAGGCGACCGCGGTCTTGCCGGAAGGCCGTATCAGCCCACAGGACCTCGGCGTTTGGAGTGACGATCACGCCGAGGCGTTGCGCGCCATCGTTCGATTCATTCATGAGCAAGGTAGCGTCGCTGGAATGCAATTAGCGCATGCCGGTCGCAAGGCGAGCACGCGCCGGCCGTGGGAAAGTGACGGTGTGGTTCCGGAGAGCGAAGGCGGCTGGAAAAATGTCATGGCGCCGAGTGCCATTGCGTTCACCGAAAATTATCCGATGCCGCAGGCGCTCACACGCAATGGCATTCGGGAAATCGTCGCTGCGTTTGCCGCGGCGGCGCGGCGCGCATGCGATGCCGGTTTTCGCGTCATCGAGATACACGCCGCGCACGGCTACCTCATTCATGAATTTCTTTCGCCGCTCAGCAATCAACGCGACGACGATTACGGCGGCTCGTTTGAAAATCGCACGCGCATGCTGCGCGAGATCGTGCAGGCTGTGCACGGCGCCTGGCCAAAGGGCGCGCCGTTGTTCGCGCGCATCTCAGCGACCGATTGGGTCGAAGGCGGCTGGGATTTGCCACAATCGATTGCGCTCGCACGTGAGCTGAAACAACTTGGTGTCGATCTTATTGATTGTTCGTCCGGCGGCAGCGTGCCGCATGCGAAAATTCCCGTCGGTGCCGGTTATCAAACACCCTTCGCACAGCGTATTCGTGACGAAGCTGAAATTCTCACCGGCGCCGTCGGCATGATCACATCGCCCGCGCAGGCCGAACACATTATCAACACGGGGCAAGCTGACGCCATCCTCATGGCGCGCGAATTTCTGCGCGAGCCGTATTGGCCGTTGCGCGCGGCGCAGGAACTTCGGCAATCGGTTTCATGGCCGCTGCAATATCTCCGCGCCGCGCCGAGAGACGCGCACGCGCGTGTTCCCGTTAACCTCGACAAACTGAAATCCTGCTTCGAACAACAACACGCCATCCCCGAGCGGCGTTGATGAGTGGGTGAAGTCACTCTGGTCGATGCAGGCGTGCTTCCGCTAAGTCAATGTCCCGCTGGATTCG
>DATANL010000126.1:0-2578 GCA_036266295.1 Pyrinomonadaceae bacterium
TAAGAAACCCAACCGGCCAATTTGTTTGCGCTACGCCGTTGGACCATCAATTCGATTCCGCGAGCATGACCTGAAAGTGAATTCCGAAAGCGCTGGTCGAAAATGGGAAAGAGCAACGGTTCATTAAAGTTAATGAATAACTTTCGGTCTTCGCGATCGTAGACTTCGGCGAAGATCCGCGCCCGGCTGCCCAGCAGCCGTTCGATGCTGGCGCTGTAATGCGTGGCCTCTTCAGATTTCAGATTGCGGTTGCCGAGAAAACCAAACACCTGCTGAAAGTCCGGGAACTGATAATAGCGCCCGGCGGCCGCGCTAATCTTCCACTTATCGTCGACTGCCCACGAGAACGATCCTCGCGGTGAGAAATTTCTCTCGCGCGTGACGCTGCTGTGTTCGAGACGCACGCCGCCGGTCAAGGCCACGCGCCGTTTTTCATCTCGCCAGTTGTCCTGGATGTAGTAACCCTGTTCCAGCCCGCTGCGATCGAAATTATTCAAGGCGAAAAGCGGACCACCGAAGAAATCGAATTGCTGGCTAAAGTTCTGCACCTGCAAGTGACGCAGGTACAAACCTGCTTCGACACGATGTTGCTTCGCCTGATAATTCAGATCGCTGCGCACGCCGAACTGGGTGCGATGCCCATCTTCCAGCGTGTTGTTGTCGTGATTGACGTTCTTGAAAGTTGTGCGCAGCGCAAACAGGCGGGTTTGCACAAACAGATGCGGATCGCGCGTGAACGTCCAATGCGCGTTGACCAGGAGGTTCTTGTTATTCGCCTGAAAAACCTGATTGCTGCCGAGCAAATCACGATCGCGATTTCGATCGAAATCGAAATTCCCGAAGATTACGCTCGCGCCGATTTGATTTCGTTTTGATAAGTCGTACAGCGCCTTGGCGTCGATGTCAGCCACGTCGATCACCGGCGGGTTATTGGTTTGAAAATCTTCGTTGAAGCGCCGCACCAAAAAGCCGGTGAAACTTTTGCGCGCGGCCACGAGGTACGAGGCACGCTTGCCGGCAAATGGACCATCGACGACTCCGGCCAATCCGGTCAGCCCGGCCTGGACTCTGCCGGTGGGCTTCACGCGATTTCCGTTTCGCGTTTGAATGTCGAGCATGGCAGCGCTGCGATAGCCGTAATTCGCAGGATAGCCACCACTCATCAAAGCGACGGTATCAACCGTGTCCGCATTAATCACCGAAATGGAACCCGTATCCGGATATCCACCCGCGACCAGGTGCAGAAAGTTTTCGGTCAACACTCCGTCGACGTACAGCCCCACGCGATCGAAGCCGGCGCCCCGCACTGAGAATTCGCTGCGAAAGTCATCGTTCGCGGTGACCCCGGGCAGTGCCTGCGCCGCGCGAATCGGGTCGTTGAGCAGCACGCTCGACAGTTGTTGCAGCTCGCGCTTGTTCAAGAGCTGTTGATTAATCGCGCTGCTGTCGGTGCTTTCGAATGGCTCAGTGGTGACGGTGACATTCTCGGTAAGCGCCGCGGCATCTTCATTCAAAGCAATTTGCAGATCTGAGTTATCGCCCGCGTGCAGGACTATGCTCTTCTTCACCAAACCAAACGTCACGGTCGTGATGTAGAGATCGATTTTGCCGGGTTTGAGATTGTCGAGCGCGAACTTGCCGTTCTCGTCAGTGGTGGTTTCCTTGTCGGTCCCGCTGACGATGACTTTCACTTTGGCGAGCGCCTCGCCGCTGCGCGCATCGACGACCCGGCCTGACAGGCTGGCTGTTTGATTGTCCTGGCCGGCGACGTTGGCCGCCGCGAACGGCAATATCAGGATGAAAAGAATTGAGACTAGAGTTGCGCGACGGGGGATAGGCATGGCTCGTAGTTGTAGCGCAAGTGGTTAACTGGCGCCCCTTCTCTGCTTCGCAAGTTACAACTTGCGCCTTTGATGCGGATGATATCCCTCGCGGGCGATGATTGCACGAGTTTCTGCACAATCATGTGACCGGGAGCACAATGGTCCGAGAAGCGCGTTAAGAGATCTTTCGTTGGACCATAACCTGGAAGTAAGCGGCCATCGCGTCCGGCATGATTAATTCGCGAGCGCCCGCCCTGAGCCGCACGACTTCTGCGGTGTCCGCCTCGTGTTCGCTGAGGTTCATGAGTTGGCCCAGCAAATCTTCGCTGAGCAGAAATTGATCCAGCCGCTCCAGCCGCAACACTTCAAGGCCGTGGCGCTCACCGGCTTCGGCCATCTGCGTCCAATCAACTGTAGTTGTGAGGTCCTGCTCTCCCGGATGTGACAGCACGTCGTCGATCATCCGGTGTCGATGAAAGGCCCTGAGCGTGCCCGCGTGGCGGTGCGGCGCCTTGAGCAAGTCCGCGCGCTGGGCACCGTAGTCGACGGTAACCAAGAAACCGCGATCGATGAGCAACGCGGCCCGGGCAACAAACTCTTCGGCCGCGAGATTCACTTCATAGACCTGTCCTTCGGCGAGTTGCAGATCGATTTGCTCACAAAAGCCGGCCACGCCGGAATCGACATCGCCGTGCGTCCAAACGAAGTCGCCCGCCTGATTGACGTCAACGTACATTTCTCTCAATCCGTCTGAC
>DATANL010000127.1:0-3087 GCA_036266295.1 Pyrinomonadaceae bacterium
CAGTATGAGTGACGCAACGTCAAGCGAACCCGTCATCATCATCGGTTCAGGTCCGGCTGGTCTCGCGGCCGCCGAAAGACTGGCGAAGCGAAATATCGAATATGTCGTCCTTGAAAAAGAATCAGCCGTCGCGGGCGCCCTGCGGCGGGTTGATCCCGAAATGAGACTGCTATCGCCTAAAGGGTTGTCGTTAATGCCCGACATGCAACCCGAACCGGGCACGCCGACATATTTACCGTTCCACGTCCTCGTGCACGAGCTGGAACGATATCGGCAGCAGTACAACTTGCAGGTCAAACTTGATTGCGCTGTTCTTTCAATTCGACAAGAGGCTGGCGGGTTCTCAGTTGGTTATAGAGGCGGCGATGGTAACAGACATGAGTTGCATGGCAGTCATGTTATCAATGCGACCGGAATCATTAGTCAGCCGCGCCTGCCCGATAACTTGCACCTTGAACCGCGGTGTTGGCGGCACAGCATCGACACACGTGCCGAGGACCTGGCGGCCGCTCGCCGGCTTCTCGTCGTAGGTGGTGGCGCGTCGGCCGCCGAAGTGCTCGAGAACTGGTTGCGAGTGAGGCAGGAAGGTGACCGTGCCTGGTTGTCGCTGCGTTCGAAACTCGTAGCGATTCCACATTGGATCCTGGGCATCGACGTTCATTATTTCTCGTGGCTGCCCGAGCACATACCGACGGGTTTGTTGGGTTGGCGCGCAGGCAAACTTACTGAACCGATGACCGGGCGCGCCGTGGTTCGTGCTATTCGCAAAGGATTGATCAAGCGCGTGCCTCCGGTGCGCGAGTACAAAGGCGCGGAAGTCGAATTCGTAGATGGAGACCGAATTAAGCCGGACTTGATCGTGTTCGCCACTGGTTTCAGTTATGCGGTGGAACATCTTAAGGAAGTTGTCGATCTCGATCCGGACGGACGGCCGTTAGTTAAAAATTGTGAGAGCACCCGCACGCCGGGAGTCTTTCTGCTTGGGTTTCGATTTGGGAGAACGTTTGCTTCGCCTTACCTGCGTGGGATTGCGCGCGATGCAGAGTATGTTGCGGCACGGATTGCGCAGGAGAAAGCTGGTGACGAATGAGTTTGTTATGGAATTAGAGGACGAGACGAGATTGACATGAGAGCAGCCCAGGTAAAAGGTTTTGGAGATGTGGACCAACTGGAGATCGTGCAGTTGCCGGATCCGCAGCCGCAAGCAGGACAGGTGCGAATTCGCGTGGCAGCGTCGGGGTTGAACTACGCTGACGTAATGCAGCGCGCCGGGCTTTATCCCGGAGGGCCAAAGCCACCATTCATTTCCGGTGTTGAGGCGGCGGGCGTAGTCGAGGCCGGGGAGGGATTGCCAATTGGTGCGCGCGTGATGGTAGTTTCGGCCGGTAATTGCCATGCGGAAACTTTGTGCGTTAGCGCTGCATCATGCATGCCCATTCCCGACTCGATGTCTTTCATCGAGGCCGCTGCGTTTCCGGTCCAATATCTAACCGCGTACCACGCGCTCACGACTGTTGGCAGAGCCCTAGCGGGCGAAGCAGTTCTGATTCACGCTGCGGCGGGCGGTGTGGGAACGGCGGCGGTGCAGATCGCAAAGTTGCTTGGGTTACATGTGATCGGCACGGCGTCGGCGGCAGACAAGCGCGCCCGCGTGCTCGAACTCGGGGCCGACGAGGCACTGAGCTACGAAGAATTCGATCAAAAGTTGAGCGGTAAGAATGCGCCGACGTTGATTCTTGAAGCAGTAGGCGGCGAGGTGTTTCGCCGTAGCCTCGCGATCCTGCCGTCTTTCGGCCGGCTGGTCGTTTTCGGCGCAGCGAGCAAAGAGGTCTCGCCGATCGACACGTTGAAGTTGCTGTTTCGATCGCAGGGCGTGCTTGGTTTGCATCTGAACGCGATCTTTGAGCGGCCCGGCTTGATGGGTGAATCAGTGAAGCGATTGCTTGAATGGATCGGGCAGGGAAAGCTGAAGGTGCAAGTGGGCCATGTTTTACGGCTCGAGCAGATTCGTGAAGCGCATGAATTGATTTCGAGTCGAAAGAGTTATGGAAAGATTGTCTTAACCCCTGATTAAACGTCGAGTGTCAGACGGGGATTTGAAAGCCATGTTCTACAGCCTTTCCGATTATCTTCACTTTGCTCGAATGTACGGTCGGAACCGGCGACGGCAGCGCGTCTGGGGAAGATTGTATGAAGAAGCGGTGCGGTCTAAATCGTTCAAGCTGCCGGTGGCAACGGTGGTCCAGCTAATCCCGACGGAAGCGTGCAATTTGCGTTGTCCGTTCTGCAACCAGTGGGGAGAGAACGGTTACTTCTTCGACGGGGTCCGGCGTGTTCAGCACATGGATGAGCAAGGCCTCACAAAGTTGATGCGCGGGCTCTCGCCTCGGGATTCGCTGATCAGCGTTCACGGCGGCGAGCCTTTTGTCTACAAGCATATCGACACGCTTCTCGATCTACTCCGCGAACAACAATTCGACGTCATCTTCTCGACCAACGGAACCTTGCTGAATTCTCATCTTGACCGGCTCGCTAAAATTCGCAATCTGATCTTTCTGCTCTCGATCGACGGCGACGAACAGTCGCACGACAAAGTCCGCGGCCAGGGAACTTTCAAAGCTGCGCGAGATTCCATGCGAGCGCTTGTCGACTTGCGTCGTACTCTGGGCGTGCCCCTGCCCGCGGTGATTATGAGCACGGTTGTGTGCGAGTGGACCACTGATGTGCTCGAGCGCGTCTACGAGGTGGCGCGCGACTTCCACGCACTCGCCATTAACTACAACTTTCGCTGGTTCCTAACCGAGGACGTAGGCCGGGCTTACGAGCGCCATCTACAGCATGAATTCGGAGTCAAATCGAGCGGCGCCTGGCGAGGCTGGGTCTCGACGAGTCACGAAAAGCATGATTACAGCAATGTCGCGGCCGCGCTCAATCGGGTGTTGCAAAAGAAGAGACGCCTCTCTCCTCCGTTCGTGGTGACGACGCCCAGTCAGTTGCGTGGCGCAGACTACGAAACCTACTTCACCGACTATCTCAACACATTTGGCAACGAGAGCTGCTTTATGCCGTTTTATTGGGCGCGCGTGC
>DATANL010000128.1:0-3240 GCA_036266295.1 Pyrinomonadaceae bacterium
GTCTTTCACCAGCGCGGGCCGCTTGCCGCCTTCGTTGCCCAGCGAATGAACGACAACGTGATAGGTCTTGCCGTCGACGACGAAATCATCGACGGTCCAATCGGGCGCAATCTCAGTCGGCGTGTCGATGAGAATGTCCCAATTCGGAAATTCAAATTCAGTCTGATCCTTCTTGCGGGTTTCCGCATTGATGATGTGCCAGCCATTCGGCGCTTTGATCGAAAGCGACACCGGGTCCTGCTTGTGATTCACCACGTACATGAACACGCAGCCGCCGTTTAGGTTGGCGTGCCGCGACGTGAGTTGTGAGAAGGTCCCTGAAAGATCATTGCCGAACACTTTGTAACTAAACATCAGAGACATTCCCGGGCGACGATTCCTGGGAAAGTCGACGCGCAAAATTTCAACGCGCCAGGTCTGATCGTCGACGCGCGTCACCGGCGAATCCGGCATGGTACAGTCGAGTCCCGGCGGACACGCTTCACGCGCCTTCACCTCCTGAACATTCTTCGCGAAATCGAAGACTGCATAACGGCCGGGCGACCATTTCGGCATTTGAAAATCGAGTGAGCGCGGACCCGGATCGGACGGTAGTTCAACTTCGATCGTTACTTCGAACAAGTGCGAAGCGGGATGCGGCATCGCCAGCCAATACTTGATGCGCAGCGGTTCTTGCGCGGCAGCCGCCGTGCAGATGATCAGCAGCAACAATGACGTGCTGATCGCGCCTACGATGCGTCGGGACAAAGGGCTCATGGCGAGTCGTTCCGTAATCTCTAACGCATTTGATAACATCGACTTCAAATGAGCGCAACTGAACGACTTTACTATCGCGATTCGCACCTGCTTGAATTCGACGCGCGCGTAATCGACGTGAGCGAACGAGACGATGGCGCAATCGCGTTGACGCTGGATCGCACGGCGTTCTATCCGACCGGCGGCGGTCAGCCCAACGATACCGGAACGCTGGGCGAAGCGCGGGTAATCGATTGCATCGACGCCGAGGAAGAGGGCGTCTTGCACCTGGTTCAGGGTCCGGTGCCGCAGATCGGTGACACCGTCCACGGCAAAATCGATTCACTGCGACGACTCGATCACCTGCAACAGCACACCGGGCAACACATTCTGTCCGCGGCTTTCGTCAAGTTGTTTGATGCCGCGACCCACAGCTTTCGGGTGATGGAACACGAGTGTGAAATCGACGTTGCCCTCCAAGATCCCACGGATGAAAAAATCCAAAGGGCCGTCGATCTCGCAAATCAGACGATCTGGCAAAACTTGCCGATTGCGATTCATGAAGTCACCGCCGCAGAAGCCGCGCGATTGCCTTTACGAAAAGACGCGGCGCGCGAGGGCGAGTTGCGCGTGATCGAAATTACGGGCGTCGATCTCACCCCGTGTGGTGGGACCCATGCGCAAGCAACCGGTGAAGTCGGCGTGATTGCCGTGCGTGGTTGGGAGCGGGCGAAGGGTTTGACGCGGATTCAATTCATGGCGGGGGGGCGCGTCGTCGACGATTATCGTAAAGCGAACCGTATCGTGACTGAGACGGCCGCGTTGTTCAGCTGCGCGCGCGACGACACGCCATCGTTGATTACGAAGCTGATCGACGAGAACAAGAAACTCGTGCGCCGCGTTCGCGAACTGGACCAGATTGCCTGCCAGGTCGAAGCGGAAGATATGCTGCGGGGCGAGACCGTCGAAGGCTCAACTGAAGCATCGCCGCGCATCATCAGCAAAATCTTCAACGATCGCGACGCCGATTCCCTCAAACATCTCGCCCTGGCCCTTGTTGCTCATGCCCGTGTCATTGCGTTGCTCGCTTCCCGCGACAACGACACGGCGCGTCTGGTCTTTGCGCGTTCCGCGGACGCGTCCGGCGATATGAACGCGCTGATGCGCCGGGCGTGCGAAATGATCGATGGCCGCGGCGGCGGCAAACCGGACCTGGCCCAGGGAGGCGGCAAGAATGTCGAGGCGATTCAAGAAACCCTGGCCGCCGCCGAAACCTCAGTCAGACAAACTTCACCTTCGCTTTAGGGTTGCTTGGGCGCGCTCATCTCTTTCACAAATCGCCTCGAGACCTTTCCGGCGACCGTCCCGCCCAGCGAACTGAGCTTACCGCCGGCGATAACGTTCGACGTTTTGGTTTCAATGACCGTAAAGACGTATTTGGTCAAAACATCGTGCCGTAGCTCGAGTACGAAATCTGCGTCGCGAGGATCGCGCGTGATGACAAATCCCAGCCGCTTGAAGTCTGAGTTTTGCAGCAGTTTTTCTTCAACTACGTTGCCGCCTACCAACAGTGAGGTCGAGTGCACAAAGACCTTCCGCGTGGCTGGCGCGGCCCCAGTTCGCTCAATACTGACGGTACGGTCGCGGGTGGCAAGCTGGTCGCTTTGCGCCGCGGCGCAAATCGCCGTCATGAAGATCAACCCGACGCACGCCGCCAACTCTCGATGTTTGTAGATAAGTCGCTTCATACCTGCCCTGTCTGGCAACAGTGATGCCGCGCTCGTCGTCCGCGAGAGCGGACGATGTGAAAATAGCCCAGCGCTTCAGCGCTGGGATCAGAATGTACCGGGATCGCAAGTCCGTGAAACGGACGACAGAGGTGGGAACTTCGATGGATCTCGCCCGGAATTCTGTCGCCCGCTTCGCGGGCTTGGGGTTGGTCTCATCACCTCTGACCCAGCGCTGAAGCGCTGGGCTATTCTCAATGCGTCCGCTTCGCGGACGACTGCATCCACTAGAAGACTTTTGAAGGGAAGCCAGCTTTTTCTTTCTGCTGAATTAGAAACCTTGCGGTCATCCAAATGAGAGACTGACGCGTGCAAACAGTCGCGGTCGTCCAAACGAACGGATTGACGTCCAATTTTTTTCGCACCCCGTGACAACCCGCGCGGTAGCCTTTTCATCTCACGCGCACATCACGATGCTGATTTAAGACGTCGCGATTCGTTTGGAATGAATAAGCAGTCTTAAATCCGAGCGCCTCCTCAGGCTCGGTGAATACAAATCCAACTGAAGCTGTGCCCAGCCTTGAACGTGGTTCTCTGCACAGTCGAAGTGTGTTCCCTCTCCCGCTGGGAGAGGGTTAGGGTGAGGGCGAAGTAGCGAAAAATACAAAAAGGATTCTCGTCAGTCTCTCGCGCTAAGCCCTCACCCCAGCCCTCTCCCAAAGGGAGAGGGAGTTTCAGCAACCTGCTAGTCGCAGCGGTTGCAAGCCTGAGGAGGCAA
>DATANL010000129.1:0-4729 GCA_036266295.1 Pyrinomonadaceae bacterium
ACGGCATCGCCGAACGGATCGCGGCCGCGATTGCCCACGGTCCAGAGTCCGAACGAGAATTTGTGTTCCGGTTGTGGTGTGTATTTGTCGCTTGTCATCTTCGAAGTCAGGCCTTCGCCGCTCGCCGCTCGAAAACTTGATCGGCAATTACGCCGATGAGAATTACCGCTCCCATCACCGCAAAGTTTAGTGAGCTTGGGATTCCAAGCAAGTTGACGAGGTTTTGCAGCACCTGAAGCAAAGCAGCGCCAATCACGATGCCGATGATCGATCCTTCGCCGCCCCGCAGACTACAGCCACCCAGCACCGCGGCCGCGATCCCATACAATTCGTAGAAGCTTCCGTGCGACGAGGGCGAGATCGAGTTCGTATAAAACGCCAGCACCACTCCGGCAATGCCGGCCATCAAACCCGAGATCACGTAAGCGCTGGCAATGATTCTTCGTGAATTGATCCCCGAATAGCGCGCAGCTTCTTCGTTGCGACCGACCGCAAACAGGTAGCGCCCGTACACCGAACGATGAAGCACCACCCACATGACTGCGCCGATCACGATCATCAACACAAACGGCATCGGCACGTGAAACAAACTGCCGGTCGCCAGGTGCTGTAGTTTCTCGAAACCGCCGGCGCTGCCGAAGCCCTTCGTCTCATCGCCGGCAATGAATCGTGCGAGCCCACGATAAAACAACAAGCCGCAAAGCGTCACGATGAAGGGTTGAATGCGTACTCGCGTAACGAGCAGACCATGCAAAAGGCCGAGGCCGCTGGCGATGGCGACCACCGCCAGCACCGCCAGCGCTCCGGGCAGCGCCCATTGGGTCAACATGATCGATAAAATGACGCCGAGCAGCGCGAAAACAGAACCGACTGAAAGATCGATGCCGCCGGTGATGATCACCATGCCGATCCCGATGCTGAAAATTCCATACATCCCGATCAGCCGAGCCATGTTCTGCAAATTCGCGGGGGCGAGGAAGCGCGGATTAAGGATCGCCACCACGATGCAGAGCACGACGAGCAGCGCAAAGATGCCGAGTTCTTTTCTCATGTTCTGTATAGCGTGTCAGAAGCCCGACCGTCAGGGAGGGCCGCTGTGGTAACTGGCCCTCCCTAACGGTCGGGCTTCTGATACTGCACGGCTCACGCCGCCCTTGGTATTGCTACCGCCAGCCGCATGATTGCCTCTTCCGTACATTGCGCCCGTTCGAGAATTCCGGTGATCGCTCCTTCATGCATGACTGCCACCCGGTCGCTCTCGCCAAGAATCTCTTCCATGTCGCTGCTGATCATCATGATCGCGACGCCTTCGTTCGCGAGGTTTCGCATGAGCTGATAAATCTCAGCCTTCGCGCCGACGTCGATGCCCCGCGTTGGTTCGTCGAATATCAGCAGCTTTGGGTTGAGCGACAACCATTTTGCGAGGACCACTTTCTGTTGATTGCCGCCGCTCAGGTTCGCAGCTCTGGTGCCGACGGACGGCCGCTTGACGTTCAGCTTGTCGCACATTTCGTTTGCCGTTTTCTGCTCAGCGTCGCGCGACACTAATCCTGCTCGTGCATAGCGCGGCAAATCGGGAAGGGTGATGTTTTCGCAAATGCTCAGTTCGAGAATCAAACCGGTGTGGCGACGATCTTCGGGAATCAGGTAGACCCCATGCTTAATCGCGTCACGCGCAGAAGAAATCTTCAGGGGTTGGTTGTCGAGGACAATGTCTCCGCCAACTGCACGGTCAACTCCAAACATCGTCTGCGCCAGCTCCGATCGTCCGGCGCCAACCAATCCGGCAAACCCGAGAATCTCTCCTTTCCGCACCGTGAAAGATGCTGAGTGCGCCGGGTATCGTTTAGTCCGCAGGTTTCGAACTTGAACGATCTCGGTTTGGCCGGCAGTCTCCGGCGGCACATAAAAATGCTGCAGGTCGCGCCCGACCATGAGACTGACGATCGCGTCGTGATTGATCTCGGTGCGTGAAAGCGTTCCGGCGTTACGGCCGTCACGAAGCACCACGGTACGATCCGCGAGCTGCTCGATCTCAGCGAGACGATGAGAAATGTAGATGACGCTGACGCCCTGGGCTCGCAACTCCTTCGTCACTTCAATCAACCGCGCCGTCTCGGTCAGCGTGAGACTCGAAGTGGGCTCATCCATGATCAGCAGACGAGCATTCAGCGAAAGCGCTTTCGCAATTTCGACCATCTGCCGCTGCGCGAGCGAAAGCTTCCGCAAAGGTGTGTCGGCCGGGACGCTTAACCCAACGCGTCTTAACAGGACCTCAGTTTGCGAGCGAATCTTCTGCCGATCGACCAACCTTAAGGGGCCTGCCCACAAGGGTTCGCGTCCGAGAAAGACATTTTCGCCAACGTTCAGATTGTCGAATACATTCAGCTCCTGGTGAATGAAACCAATCCCCAGGTCGATTGCATCTGAAACGGAATGAATGGCAACATCACGTCCGTCGATGGTGATGCGGCCGGCGTCTGGTTGATAGACGCCGCCCAGGATCTTCATCAGGGTCGACTTGCCGGCGCCGTTCTCACCTGCAAGCGCGACGATTTCGCCGCCACTCACTTCGAGCGAGACGTTGTCGAGAGCTATCACACCGGGAAATCGTTTGCAGATTCCCTCCATTCGCAGAAGCGGAGCTATGTCCAATGTCCTTTGTCCAATGTCCAAGGTCGATGACATCATTTGTATTTGCTTCCGCGCATCTCCGAACCTCGTAAATATTTCATCAAGCCAGAGATCAGTTGACTGATTTCAATTGAAGCCTGCGAAAGCAGTTCAAATTCACGAGGCGAAATATAGCCTTGGTCCAATGCCAGATAGAGTTGAGCTCTGACTTCGCCACAAGATCCCTTCGACACTGAAAGAAACTGCACAAATTCATTGTCACCGCCGCGTTCAAAGTTCCGCAATGTTTGAAGCAATGGAGATGGCCGCTCGACGTATCTGATCACGAAGACCAAAGTCACGTGCAAAGGCTCCGCTTGCGGTAATTGTGTAAATCTCGTTCACAAATTGTCTAGCCTTCTTCCAGGACTCGATTTCCTCAAATGAGCTAATCGTTGCTATGTTTCACCCAAGCGCTGCCGAACCTTGGACTTCAGACTTTGGACTCAAGTCCGCCCGCGAAGTTTATTAATCTTTGTCGTAAATTCGTCGACGCTGTCCTTTTTAATAACCAGCGTGGGCACAAAGATTTGTTTGGTCGCCGGGATTCCTGACTTATCGCCACCCAGGACCTTCGCCATCATCTTTACCGACTGATAGCCAAACTCGTATGGCTGCTGCACGACGGTCGCGTAGATTGCGCCCGACTTAACGCCGGCCAGCGTGTCGTCTTCTTCGTCAAAGCAGACGATCTTCACTTGCCCCATCTTGCCCGCGTCTTTGACGGCACTCACGATCGCCGGCCCGTTATAACTCCACAGCCCGACCAGCGCAGCCACGTCCGGATATTTCACCAGCGTGTCGGCGGCGTTGGCTTTGGCCCGCGGGTGATCGGTATCGTCAGTTCTCACGTCAAGAATCTCGACGTTTGAACCTTGCAGAACTTCCTTGATGCCCTGATAACGTTCCTGGGCGTTGCGCGCGTCGAGCTTGCCGACAAAGATCATGATCTTCCCGCCTTGCGGCAGCGCCTCTTTGATCAATTGCCCCGCTTGCCGCCCGGCCGCAACGTTGTCGGTGCCGATGTAGCACGCGCGCTCGCTTTTGGGCGCGTCACTGTCCTGGGTCAGGACCAATGCCTGCTTCGTGGCATCGTTAATCAATTGCGTCTGGTTGTCAGGATCGACCGGACTAATCGCGATCCCGTCGATGCCTTTGGCCAGGAGATCGTCGATGATTCGTTTCTGTTCCGCGGCGCTGCCTTCACCGGGGATTTTGACTTCCGCGTCGATGTTCGGCAGTTCGCGCCCGGCCTGTTCGACTCCCTTGCGGGCAATGGTCCAGTAGTCAGACGCATTATTCGTGACGAAGGCGAGCTTCAGTTTCTTCTCACCGGATTTCGAACACGCGGCGAGAGATATGAACAGAGCCAGGCAGACCAAAGCGATGGCTGAGAATCTCATTGTTCCTCCAATTGATTGATGGTGCGATCGACTGCGCTAATTCTGACGCGCCGGCGTCAGCTTCAGGTACCCGGTGGCAGCATTGCCCGGCGACGATCCCTCAAAGATGTATGGTTGATAACCGCTTTCGGCCGCGTACTGATCGGCAATCTTCGCCAGCGAAGCCCGGGCTTCTCGCGTTCCCAGCACGGCGACCGTGCCGCCGCTACCGCCGCCCGTAATCTTTGCGCCGTAAAGCCCGGCGGCTGGGCCGGCGGCCCGCACCAATTCGACCAGGCGATCCGTCCCGTTCGATCCAAGTTCGCACGCCGAATAACCGGCGTGTGATTGATACATCAGTTCGCCGAGTAATGCCAGCGTGGATTCATCCTGGACTGCTCTCAGCAAATCGGCGAAGCGACGCACCCGATCGTGTTCGTAAATCGCATGCGCCGTCGGCACTCGTACCTGGTAGTTTCGGTTTGCACAAACCTGCGTTACCCGATCGGTCGTGCCCCGGTACCGGGTGATAAAATCAGCGCCGGTCATGGCCTCGGGAATGTGCGACTCAAACAGTTCTTCGAATTCGGACGGCGTCACGTTCGATAGATAGCCATGCCAACGAGGGTCTTCGATCTGCATCTCTGAATCGTCCTCTGACACCTTGAGTCCAG
>DATANL010000130.1:0-2575 GCA_036266295.1 Pyrinomonadaceae bacterium
CATCGGTGTTATTGGCGAGGACGCCGCGGCCCAGAAACTCCGGGCCACATTGCGCGAGCAGGGCGAACGCATCGAAGACTCGTTGATTGTGGACGCTCATCGACCGACGACCATCAAGACCAGGATCATTGCGCGCCATCAGATGGTTGTCCGCGCCGACCGCGAGCATAGCGCTCACGTAAATGGTTCGGTCGAGGCGCGCATCATCGAGGCCGTAAAAGATGCGATCGTGAACGCGGATGCGCTGGTGGTATCCGATTACGACAAAGGCGTCGTCACGCCGCGCATCCTGAAAGAGACTCTGGCTCTGGCTTACAAACGAATTCCGGTGCTGGTCGATCCAAAAATCCGCAACTTCGATTCTTATCGACCGGCGACCCTGGTGACGCCGAATCATCACGAGGCGCTGCGGCTGACGAATTCCGAACAGGACACGGACGAAGGGTTGCAAATCGCCGCCCGCGAAATTCGTGCGCGGCTTTCATGCGACGCGGTGCTGATCACGCGGGGTGAACGCGGCATGATGTTAGTCGAAGGCGACCACGAACCGGTGTCCGTCGAAACGGCGGCGCAAGAGGTCTTTGATGTGACCGGCGCCGGTGACACCGTAATCGCGACACTGGCAACCGCAATGGCCTCCGGGGCTTCAATGAAAGAAGCGGCGGTGTTGGCCAATCATGCCGCGGGCATTGTGGTTGGTAAACTGGGGACAGCAACTGCGAGTGCGGAAGAATTGATTAACTCGTTCGATTAGAGGCAGACTAATTCCCGCCGCTTGAGAACCATGAAACGAATTCAAAACCAAACCTTGCTGGGCGCATTCATCTCGTTCTGTTTAGTGACCGGTGCGCTGACGGGCGTCTGTCCCTCAAGCGTCGTCCGCGCCCAATCGACGGTTCCAGCCTCGTCGCGATCCATCATTCCGGCGGCGAAACCTCCGGCCACACTCGCGGAATTGCGATCGCGGATTGAAGAGATTTGCCGTCAGCCGGCGCTCGACCCGGGTTTCTTTGCCGTGAAAATTGTTTCGCTCGATTCCGGCCAGACCATCTTCGAACAGCAGGCGAATAAATTTGTGCGGCCGGCTTCGAACATGAAGTTGTACACCGTGGCGACCGCCTTCGATCGATTGACTGCGGACTATCACTTCATTACTTCGGTCTACGCGAAAGAGAAGCCTGAGGACGGGAGAATCAAAGGCGACCTGGTTGTCTACGGTCGTGGCGATCCTTCGATCTCGACGCGCTTCACGGGCGACTATTTCAAGGCCATAAACGATCTGGCGGATCGCATCGTGGCCGCCGGAGTTAAGCGGGTCAAAGGCGACCTGGTCGGCGATGCGAGTTTCTTCAACGGCTCGCCTATCGGAAGCGGTTGGGAGTGGGAAGACCTGACCTGGTCGTACGGCGCACCCGTCAGCGCGCTTTCGATCAACGACAATGCGATCGACTTGAATGTTCGGCCGGGTGCAACTGTGGGCGCGCCGGTAACCGTAACCACTGGACCTGCGAACGCATCGTTCATAACGATCGTCAACCGCGCGACGACGTCGCCGAAAGAATTAAGAAGTAACCTGCAGATTTATCGCGGTCTCGGTGCGAATACGCTCGAGATTACCGGGACCCTGCCGATCGGAGACGCCGGTTTCCGCGGCGGCATCGCGATTCCGGATCCGCCGCTGGCATTTGTTTCCATGCTGCGCGACGCGTTGCTCAAACGCGGCGTGAAGATCGATGGTCAGTTGCGAACGGTGAATGATCGAACCGGTGGCAGCGTGCTGCCGCGAATTCCGGCGGGCTTCAACAGTCCGACCGGAACGATCAACCAATTCCCCGTCGAGATAACCAGCTTGTCGTCGCCTCCATTCGCCACCGTCGCGGCCCAGACGCTCAAGCCCAGCCAGAACCAATACACCGAATTGATTTTGCGGACGCTCGGCAGGACGCAGCCACAACCGAACGTCGACAGCGGCCGCGATCGAAGTGATGAAGAACTCGGGCTGAGCATCGTGAGGTCATTTCTGCATCAAGCCGGTATTGCCGACAGCGACGTGGCGCTCGACGATGGTTCCGGTCTATCGCGCAACGATTTGATTTCCGCAAACACGACGGTGCAGTTGCTCACCTACATGGCGAAGCATAAATATTTTGCGCAGTTCCGTGACGCGCTGCCGATTGCCGGCGTCGATGGAACGTTGAGTACGCGCATGCGCGGCACGCCGGCCGAGAAAAATCTGCGGGCCAAGACCGGCTCGCTCAGTTCCGTCGCTTCGTTGTCAGGTTATGTCACGACGGCTGGCGGTGATCACCTGGTGTTCTCGATGATGCTCAACAATTATCCGGACGCCGCGGCCGTGCGCCGAGATTCGATCGACGCGATTGCCGTCTTGCTCGCGTCCTACACCGGCAAGTCTTGAGAAGATGAACCGCAGAAGGTGGGTGGATTCAACATTGAAGTGCAACTTTGAGATTAGCGGTTAGAAGGCAAGCTGCGATAGCGTTAGCGAGCTTTTCAACCGCCAAGTCAAAGAAGCACGCTAATGAGCTACACACAGCTTACCCGCGAACAAAGATAT
>DATANL010000131.1:0-4820 GCA_036266295.1 Pyrinomonadaceae bacterium
ATCGAAGGTCTGAGTGACGTCATGCTCAACGAGATGATTGAATTTCCAAACGGAGTATTCGGTCTCGCGTTGAACCTCGAAGAAACTGAAGTCGGCGCAATTTTGATGGGCGACAACACGTTGGTTAGAGAAGGCGACGAAGCCAAAACGACCGGCCGACTTCTTTCCGTTCCCGTGGGCAAGGCGCTGTTGGGCCGCGTGGTGAACACGCTCGGGCAGCCTCTCGACGACAAAGGCCCGATTAAAACCGAGACGTTTTATCCCCTTGAAAAAATTGCACCGGGCGTGATCAAACGTCGCAGTGTGAATCAGCCGGTGCAAACCGGTATCATGGCGATCGACGCCATGATACCAATCGGTCGCGGCCAGCGCGAACTGATTATCGGCGATCGCGCAACTGGTAAAACCACCATTGCAATCGACACCATCATCAGCCAGGCCCAATTGAACAAAGCTGCGGAAGACGCGAAGGACAGCAATTATCGGCCGCTCTACTGCATTTACGTCGCAGTTGGCCAGAAAAATTCCAACGTGGCGCGAGTGCTCAATACTCTCGAGAGAGAAGGCGCCATGCCTTACACGACAATCATCTCTGCGCCTGCATCCGACACGGCGACTAATCAGTATCTGGCGCCGTTCGCTGGCGCCGCGATGGGCGAATGGTTCATGGACAATGGAATGGATGCGCTGATCATTTTCGACGATTTGTCGAAGCACGCGGTGGCTTATCGGCAGGTTTCGCTGGTGCTCAAGCGTCCGTCTGGTCGTGAGGCTTATCCGGGCGATGTATTTTACTTGCACTCGCGTTTACTCGAACGAGCCGCGCGTATGAGCGACGAATTCGGTGGCGGATCCTTAACCGCGTTGCCGATTATCGAGACCCAGGCTGGCGACGTCTCCGCCTACATTCCAACAAATGTGATCTCGATTACGGATGGGCAAATCTATCTCGAGACTGATTTGTTCTATCAAGGTGTGCGACCAGCGATTTCGGTCGGCTTGTCGGTCAGCCGGGTCGGTTCGGCCGCGCAGATCAAAGCGATCAAGCAGGTCGCCGGCAAGGTGAAACTCGATCTGGCGCAATACCGCGAGTTGGCTGCATTCGCGCAGTTCGGCTCCGATCTGGATGCGGCGACCAAGGCCCGACTCGATCGCGGGCAGCGCATCGTCGAGCTTTTTAAACAAAAACAGTACAACCCGATTCCGGTGGAACTGCAGGTGGCCGTGCTGTGGGCGATGCAAAATGGGTACTTCGATGCTGTTCCAGTCGATCGCGTCAAGGAATACCAACTTAAGCTTCAGGATTGGCTGCAAACGCGGAAAGCAGCATTGCTAAGGGCGGTCCGCGAGAAAAAGGAGCTGGACAAAGACCTCGAGTCGCAATTGAAAGCGGCGCTCGATGAATTCAAGGCGATCTGGCAATGATTTGTCTGGACCAGTTTGATCAAAGCGTGAGCTCGCATCGCAGGATCGCTAATATAGAGAGCGCGATCCATTTTATTCGCGGCCAGCGGGTCATGCTGGATTCGGATCTGGCGATGATCTATGGGGTCACGACGAAACGGCTCAATGAACAACTCAAGCGTAATCGCCTTCGTTTCCCTCCTGACTTTGCATTTCAGCTTACGGTTCAGGAGTTTAGAAACTTGAAGTCGCGAATTGCGACTTCAAGTTCTCACGTCGGCAAACGCAAACTCCCATTGGTATTTACCGAGCACGGTGCTCTTATGTTCGCGAGCGTGCTGAACAGCGAGATCGCTGTTCAGGCAAGTGTAAGGGTTGTACGGGCGTTCGTTAGACTACGGGAAATGGTCGCGGCGAATGCGCAGCTTGCTGCGAAGCTCCAGGAACTTGAGCCGCGTCTCGATTCTCATGACGAGGGGATTGCCAATCTTTTCGCCGCACTGAAACAGTTGCTTGAACCCTTCGAACCGACCAAAAGGCGAGAAATCGGTTTTCATTTCCGAGAAAAGGCCGCGCGCTATCGCGTGCGAAAAGCGCCGAGAATCAAAAATCGAAATACGAGAATTTGCTAGATGGCGAACACCCAGGACATACGGCGCCGGATAAGATCGATCCGCAACACCGCGCAGATCACCAAAGCAATGCAAATGGTGGCTGCCTCCAAGATGCGCAAAGCGCAACAGCATGCGCTGGCGGGACGACCTTATGCCGCTTTGATGAATAAGGTTCTCGTTTCGTTGCAAAAACGGACAGACCCGAGATTTCATCCACTTCTTGCTGTCCGCCCGCTCAAGAAAGAGTTGGTCTTAATTATCAGCACAGACAAGGGACTCTGCGGAGCATTGAACACGAACTTGTTTCGCGAGGCTAGCAACTTTGATTCGGCTAAAACAGTGTTCGTGGTGACAGGAAAAAAAGCGCGGCAATTCATCGCGCGGACAAAGCGGGAATTATTGGCCGATTTTGAATTGAAAGACTCGCCGGCCTTCGTTGAAGCGAAGCCGATCTCGAAGTTTTGCATGGAAAAATTCCTGAGGCGCGAGGTGGACAAAGTCTCGGTGCTCTACACGCATTTTATCAACACAATCAGCCAACGTACCGTCGTACAGACGCTGCTGCCGATCAGCAGTTTTGATTTGCCGAAGAAGCACGAGGAGTCAGCCGAGGGCGCTGAGGAAGGCGTCGATCCAATGCTCGGTTATATTTTTGAACCGAATGCAGCGGGAGTTCTCGACGTGATGCTTCCGTATTATGTCTCCTACCAGGTTTTTCAGATGATTCTCGACGCGCGCGCGTCCGAGCACAGCGCGCGAATGGTGGCGATGAAGAACGCCACCGATAACGCGAATCAATTTATCAAGGACCTTACGTTGGAATACAACAAGATGCGTCAGGCCAGTATCACAACCGAGCTGCTCGAAATTGCCACGGCGCAAATGGCACTCGGTGGCTAGTAAAGCATTATGAATAAAGGAAACATAGTTCAAGTAATCGGTCCCGTAGTGGACGTGGAATTTCCGGACGAAAAAGCGCTGCCGAAAATCTACAACGCTCTCGAACTTGAGTACGAAGTGAATGGCAACCCAACAAAGTTGACGCTCGAAGTGCAGCAGCACCTGGGCGAAAATTGGGTGCGCTCGGTTGCGATGTCTTCGACAGAAGGACTTAAGCGCGGCATGAGCGTGACTGACACTGGCGGTCCAATCACCGTGCCAGTAGGCGAGGGCGTGCTTGGCCGGCTTTTTAACGTCACTGGCGATCCGGTTGATAACCGCGGCACCGTGAACTGCACCAAACGTTACCCGATTCATCGGCCGGCGCCGTCGCTCACAGAGCAAGACACAACGGCAAAGATCCTGGAAACTGGGATCAAGGTAATCGATCTTGTTTGCCCATTTACAAAAGGCGGCAAAGTCGGCGCATTTGGCGGCGCGGGTGTTGGCAAGACTGTTGTCATCCAGGAGTTGATCAACAACATCGCCATGAAACATGGCGGCGTTTCCATCTTTGCCGGAGTAGGGGAACGAAGCCGGGAAGGCAATGATCTTTACAAGGAAATGAGCGAGGCGGGCGTGATCGATCAAAAGGACCTGTCGAAGTCGAAAGTAGGGATGGTTTTCGGTCAGATGAACGAACCGCCGGGCGCGCGTTTACGCGTTGCGCTTTCTGCGCTTGCCATGACCGAATATTTTCGCGACGAGCGCAACCAGGACGTGCTGCTTTTTATCGACAACATCTTTCGATTCTCGCAAGCGGGCTCGGAAGTATCGGCGTTGCTGGGCCGAACGCCCAGCGCGGTTGGTTATCAGCCGACGCTTGCTGCTGAGATGGGTGATTTACAGGAGCGAATTACATCGACAAAGAAAGGATCGATCACTTCGTTCCAGGCAGTCTATGTTCCAGCAGACGATCTCACTGATCCCGCGCCGGCAAACACTTTCGCGCACTTGGATTCGACCATCGTGCTTGAGCGTGCCATTGCCGAACTCGGAATTTATCCAGCGGTCGACCCACTGGCATCAACATCGAAAGCGCTGGCGCCGGAGATCGTCGGCGAGGAGCATTATGACGTTGCGCGAGGTGTGCAGCGTGTTTTGCAGCGCTATAAGGATTTGCAGGACATCATTGCGATTCTCGGGATGGATGAACTAAGCCCGGAGGACAAGGTCACTGTTCAGCGCGCACGCAAGATTCAGCGGTTCCTTAGCCAGCCTTTTCACGTGGCAGAAGTTTTCACCGGTTTTAAGGGCCAATATGTTCCGGTTGCGGAAACGGTCCGCGGTTTCAAAGAAATTCTGGATGGCAAACATGACGATGTGCCCGAGCAAAATTTCTACATGAAGGGAAGCATCGACACGATCAAGGAAGGTTAAAGCGATGAAGCGATTGAGCGATAAAGCGGAAAAGGATCGGCGCGACCGGAACGCTTCAAGGCTTCAACGCTTCAACGTCTAACGAATTACAATGGCCACACTGAAGCTCGAGATTGTAACGCCCGAGGAAAAAATTTACTCCGAAGACGTAGAGATGGTCACGTTGCCGGGTTCGGAAGGCGAGCTGGGAGTCTACCCTAAACACGTCCCGCTGCTAACGACCTTGGTACCGGGCGAGCTGCGTGTCCTAAAGGGCGGGCGCGAAAGGGCGATGGCGATAGGCGAAGGTTTTGTGGAAATTAGAGGCGACGCGGTCTCAGTTTTAACTGACATGGCGCTGGAATCTGAGAAGATCGACATTGCTGCGGCAGAGGCAGCAGTCGAGCGCGCCAAGGCCGCGATGAAGGAAGATCAGACCCCCGAACAGGTAGCAGCCATTCAGGCCTCGCTGCAGAAGGCGCTTGCTCAGTTGCACGTCAAACG
>DATANL010000132.1:0-2872 GCA_036266295.1 Pyrinomonadaceae bacterium
CCAAATTAAAAGCCCGAACCAATTCTCTCGCGAGGTGTTGGTTCGGGCCTGATAGCCGAGGTGATTGAATCATTCACCCGATGAACATCTCGTCTTCTCCGTAACTGCGGTTAATCGGATTGGGCGCCGGAGCGACCAGGACTTCGAGGCCGCGCTTCACGCCGGCCAGAATCGCCGCCAACTCGCGCGCTGGTTCAATCACCTTTTCCTGAATGAATTCAGTCGTGTCCATCACGCGCTCGTGAGTCGTATCGATCGCGCGACTGACAACCTGCACTTTTTCTTTGGCCATGTGCGCAGTGTCATCCGCCAGGGCCATGATGCCCCGCACTTCTTCCTTGATGAGCTGCGTCGATTCGGCCAGGTTGCCGGTGGCGGTCGAAAGATGACCGGACATGACATGGAACTGCTCGGCGATTTGCCGGCCTTGCACGGCGATGCCCTGCGCCTGCTCACTAATCGCATTGGCGCGATTGATGAGCGGATCGAGTTTCTCTTCCAGCCGGCCCACGGTCTTCACCGTGCGATTCACGAAAACAGCAATGGCCACCATCGCCGCAGCAATCACCAAAAATGAAACGGCGATGATCGCGGTAATAATGACCAACCAGAAGAGTGGTTCGTGCGGGTTCATGTTCGGGGTAAGAACTTAGTGATTAGTTTAGAGCTTAGAGAGACCTAAGCTCTAAACTCCAAGCTCTCTTACTACATGGTCGTTTCAGGTTTGTAAGTCGGCGCCGCGTCAGTGCGACCTGACAGTTCGGTTTTGCGCTTCTCTTCGATGTAGGCCTTCTTGCCGGCTTCGACCGCAGCAGAAATCGATCCTGCCTGGTTCGTAACCGCATCGCGCGTCTTGTTAACTACTTCACCCGCCTTGCTCGAAGCAGTGTCATAGAGATCAGCCGCGCGTTCGCGCGTCGCTTCGTAATACTCTCCCGCAGTCTCGCGCGCCGCGTCGTAATACTCGCCGGCTTTCTGTTTCCCGGTATCGTAGTATTCGGTGGCCTTGGTGCCAATTTGCTGCGCCGCCTCACGCGATTTGTCGATGCCTTTGCGCGTCGCGTCCGCGATGTCGTTGCGCAATTCTTCACCAGACTTCGGCGCGAACAGCAGGGCCAGCACCGCGCCGATGCCTGCTCCCACGAGGAAGTATGTTAGCCGAGTCGAAATATTGTCCCCGGAATCACGATCGTTTCCCATAGCAAGTCCTTTCTTTTTGAGAGGCGTATCCCCCGCTGAGGACCGCCTAACCATTCTCTTTGTTCGGATGTTATCTGCTCGCGACTATAACAAAAGCGCGTTGGGCTAGGCAAGGAATTGCCCTTTGAGACGGTGCCGAAAGTGCTGCGAATGTGTGAAAAAGGCGATGCGTTAATCGAGCGCGCGGCTTTCGAATTTGCGCAGACCCAGCCAGGTGAAGAACGCCGAAAACCCTACCAGCGCACCATAAACCAAAGGCAGCGGCATGTGCGGCATGTTCGGCGTCAGCGCCAGACGAAAACCTTCATTCGCATAAACGAGCGGATTGAGCAGCACCAGGTATTGAAACCAGGGCACCACGTGCAGCGCGGCCCACGGGTAATACGCACAACCAAAAAAGATCATCGGCGACAACAGCGCGGTAAAGATCAGGCTGATCTGCTGCGGCGGCACGATCGTGCCGATGACCATGCCGAACGCGGCGAATAGCCAGCTGCTCAGCAGCGCGACCAGCACAAAGTGAACTATGTCGATTCCCGTCAGGCTGAGATGAACGCGCATCAGCAACCACGCCAACGGCAGGACCACAATGCCGGCAATGATTGCCTGGATGAGACCGACGATGATTTTTTCCAAGGCGACGCCCTTGATGCTGATCGGCGCCAGCAGGCGATCTTCGATCTCTTTGCTCCAGCCGAAATCGATTACCAGCGGCAGCGACACTGCCTGCATGCTGGAAAGCGTCATGCTCAATCCCAGAATTCCCGGGAGCAGCATGTCGGTGTAGCCTTTTTGAATGATTCCCATCCGCGGCATCACGAACCCGAAGATGAAGGTGAAGAGAATTGGGTTGAGCACGACGCGCAAAAGAAACGACAACAGTTCGCGCCGCACGACGCGCAGGTCACGATGAAGAAGAGCAATGAACGCAGTCATTTTGGAGTGTGGCGGCTTGCGCTCGATCTTACTGTAGGGCGGGGCTCGTCCCTGCCCGCTTTCGATAAAACCCGGCCCGCTTTCGATAATGAGCATCGACGGGCAGGGACAAGCCCTGCCCCTACAATTACTCGCGCAAGCTTCGTCCCGTCAGATGCAGAAACAAATTTTCCAAACTCGGCTCGGACACGTGAGCATCGGTCACCATTACATTCTGTTCGCCCGCCAGGCGCATGGCGTTTGCCAGTAATCCTTCCACGCGATCGGCATAGATGCGAACCCGATCATTCTCGCTCTTGATCTCCACCACTCCCGGCAACGTTTGCAATGCGCCGGTGAACGAGCCATCACCGCCGCTGCGCACCTGCAACTCGACCAGGTACCCCCCCGGCACACTGCGCTTCAGTTGCGCCGGTGAATCAAGCGCCAGCACCTTACCGTGATCGACAATCGCGGTGCGGCCGCAAAGCTGATCCGCCTCTTCCATGTAGTGCGTGGTCAAAAGAATCGTCAACCCTTTTTGATTCAGTTCGGTCAACAGGTCCCACATCGCGCGGCGCGCCTGCGGATCGAGACCGGTGGTCGGCTCATCCAGAAAGAGAATTGCCGGGTCGTGCATCAGCGCCCGGCCAATCTTGAGCCGCTGGGCCATGCCGCCCGACCAGCCGGTGATCTTCTCATCGGCCCGCTCGGTCAGTTCGAATCGCTCGAGCAAACGATGCGCGCGCTCCTCGCG
>DATANL010000133.1:0-1895 GCA_036266295.1 Pyrinomonadaceae bacterium
GAATTGTGCCGTCAGTGTCTGCGCGCGTCGCCAGCGTCTGCCCATTGACTGTGGCTTGCCAGTGCGGATAGTAATAAGTTCGCACGCGTGCTTCGGTATCGGGTCCGGCGGCAACTTTGAATTGCCGGCGTTCACTCTCCCATAATTCGTTGGTCACCGATCTCGTCCCGGCGACGACTTGGTCCCGCTTCAAGTCTGTGTGCAAGAGATCGCGCGCGGTAACCGGCAACCAATCTTTAAAGCTGGGTGCGCCGCGCATGTCGCGAGCCCTCGTCTCGAACTGCGAGCGATTAATGTAATCGGCCTCGATGATCACCTGGCTCAACACAAAGCCGAGCGAAAGGACGAAGGCAAACGCTACGGCCAAATCGCGCGGACGGACCTGCATCCTGAAGGTTTCGATCCATTTCGGCAGACTGGCAGCCACCAGGACTGCGCCGCATAAAGATGTAATCGCCAGCCAGCGCCACGGAAACTGTACTTCTGACAGCTTTGGAATCACGGCCCAAAGCGGTCGCGTGAGCGCGGTGGTGAAAAGAAAACTCATAACCGTTAACGCAGCGGCGGCCATCAGCCCGCGGTTGTTAGCTCGATCGCGAAAGACGCGACGCAAGAACACCAGCCCAGGCAGCAGAAATGCAATCATCGCCAACCCGAGGAGATTTGCGTACCACGTGTTTCGATTCGCCAGCGCGGCCGGCGAGAACAGGAAGTTCAATCGATAGTCATAGTATGGGTTCGGCTCAGCCCCGCTTCCTTTGATCCAGTGAAGCTCGGCAACCATCGTGATCCAATAAAATGAGCTGGCTGCTAATCCGACAAAAACTCCGCTGGCCAGGCGGGCCACGGTGGAAAGAAATGACTTGCGCTCAATTCGCAGCAACGCATAGAGGCCCAAACAGATCGAGCCCAGCACAGTCAACGGTACGTGAGTCAGCACGAGCAGTGCGAATGAAGCTGCCAGACCGGCGATGTCGGCGAGCTTGCGGTCGCGACAGATTCTTTCAGTGAAGGCAAAGGCGAAAGGCAGGACCGCGCAGGCGGCATATTCAGACAACAGCGAAGCCTGATAAAGCTCATTCAAATGAAAAGGCGCAACCGCGTAAAGAACTCCCGCCCACATCGCCGTTCGTTCGTTGCCGAGAGCGCGGGCCCAAAAATAGGTGCCGAGCGCGCCGGCTACCGAGAGAAAAACAAACGAGACCACACCGCCGGCATACCAACTGCCGGTCAACACTCGGGCCGCAGTCCACAGGTAATACAAGGCCGGCGGATAGAACCTGAATCTCGGATCGCCCAAGCCATCATTCGATTCTGCGAGCCAGCCCGGATGCCAATTCCCCGCGCGGATCGAGTCGTAGAATGGCTGCACGAAACGTAAATGATTGGGGAGATCGGCGCCGCCCGGTATCCCGATAAAAACGATCGGCAACATCACGGCGATGGCCACCGCGGCGACGATTAACAATCGGCGATCGACTTTACGAATCAATTCCACGATTCGAAATCCTTTCGCCGCTTGACCAGCAGACCGCCGATCGAAATCCATCCGAGGGCCGTGGAAATTCCGGCGCCGCGCACGCGGCCCGGCTCGCGAAATTCAAGCGTGATCTCAGCCGCTTCTTTTGGCAGAGCGATCAGCAGCGCTCCGCTTTCGTCCGGTCGAGTCGGGAGCTGGCGGCTGCCGTCAGTTGCGGTCCAGTGCGGATAGAAAAATGTTCGGACTCGAGCTTCAACAGGCTCGCCGGCCGAGACCTGAAAGACTCGCTTTTCCGGCGTCCATGAATCGACGGTGACGCTGCGCTCGCCGGCTTCGACTTGCGCGGTCATCTGCGGCAACGGTTCGTGCACCCAAACCGGCAACCATTGGTAGACACTTAGTGAACCAGGAATCG
>DATANL010000134.1:0-6667 GCA_036266295.1 Pyrinomonadaceae bacterium
GAGATTCAAGCCGCCTACAATGCTAATCGCAATCAGCTCGGTGGCGCTGATCTGGAATCGGTGAGAGCGGACCTCGTTAACTTTATTCGCAATCAGAAGAAATCGGATTTGTACACCGGCCTGGTAAATCGCCTGAAGATGACGAACGTCGTCAGCAAGAACGGCGACGTGAATGCCGCGAATCTGGCGCCCGGCAGCGTGCTGGTTTCCGTCAACGGCGATCCTTTGCGCGTCGATGCAATCAACGAACGTATGAAGTCCTACGTCTACAAGATGGAGAAGGACGTTTATTCGATTCGTAAAGATATTCTCGATCGACGGATTAACGATCTGCTGGTCGTCGCGGAAGCGAATAAGCGGAAGATTGGGCCGGAAGAGATCGTTCGCACCGAAATCACGGACAAGATCAAGACGCCGACAGACGCCGAGATTGCCGCGTTCTACGAGCAGAACAAAGCGAACATCAAGAGTGATCTTGCAAGCGCGAAGGTGGCGATTGCGAATTACCTGCAGCAAAAGCAACAGGAGGACCTCGAACTTGCGCTGGCAAATAAGCTGCGCGCGGGCGGTAATCTGAAGATCTTTCTGAAGGAGCCTCAGGCGCCGGTCATGAATGTTGCCCTGGGCACGGGCGCTTCGCGCGGCGATGTGAATTCGCCGGTCACCGTGGTTGAGTTCACCGACTTTCAATGTTCGGCGTGTGGTGGTATGTACCCGATCGTCGAAGAGGTTTTGAAGTCTTACGGCCCGCGCGTTCATTTTGTGATGCGGAACTTTCCGCTGACGACGGTGCATCCGAACGCTTACAACGCCGCGCAGGCCGCCGAGGCCGCAAAAGCGCAGGGCAAGTACTGGGAATACATCGATGTCCTTTTCAAGAACCAGACGACGCTCGATCGTGATTCGCTGAAAAAATACGCGACGCAGGTCGGTCTGGATCGTAAACAGTTCGACGCTGATTTTGATTCAGGCAAGTACGAACCCGTCGTGCGCCACGACATCGAAGAAGGCGAAGGCTATGGCATAGAAGCCACGCCGACTTTTTACATCAACGGCATTATGCTCACAGAATTTTCCGGTGAAGGCCTGCGCGCGGCAATCGACAAAGCATTCGCGCGTGCCGGCAAGAAACCGTAGGTCCGCCGAAGTTGCCTTACGGCTTTGCCGCTCTGCAGTGCGGCAAGGCTTGCCCTACCGGAAAAGCGCATCTAAATCTTTCCCCAGGCTTTGCCGGCAAAGCGAGGCATAGTCTCGCGTCTCTCTGACCAGTTCTCGGAAAGGCGAGCCTTTCCACTGTGGAACGACAGAGCCGGGCTGAGTCGCGACTGAACCATCTCTGAGGAGTACTCATGCGGACCAAGCTCACAATCAGACTCATCGTCTTCACCGCCATTTGCTTTGCCGCTCATAACAGTCAAGCTCAAACTCAGAAACCTTCGCCTCAGCCCACGCCGGACGACGTCCTGCGCATCAACACCGAGTTGGTGCAGACAGACGTAATGGTCTTTGATAAGGCCGGCAAATTCGTGCCCGGTCTGACGCGCGATCAATTCGAGCTGGTCATCGACGGTCAGTCGCAACCTATCTCTTCATTTGAACAAGTCAGGGCCGGAACGTCCAAGGAGGTGCGTCTCCTGTCGGCGGACAAAGCTCCTGTGAGGGGAGCGACGGAAACTCCCGTCAACGAGAATCGCGGCCGGACCATCGTTTTCTTCCTGGATGATTTTCATCTGTCTCCTGACAGCCTGGAGCGGACGCGCAAGACGCTCGCTAATTTCGTCGACACTGAGATGAATGAAAACGATCGGGTGGCGCTGGCTTCGACCAGCGGCGACATCGGGTTCCTGCAACAATTTACTGATAATAAATTGGTGTTGCGGGCGGCCGCCGCACGTTTGACTCATCACCCGTACAACGTGCGCGACCTGGCTGACTCGCACACCCCGATGACGGAAAACATGGCCTTGTCGATTGAACGCAAGGACGATCCCGGCGTCTTGGATTTTTACATCGATCGCTGTGTGCTGGACGCCCTCCCGCTTCGGGTCACACGCCAGGGTTGCGAGGTGCAGGTGAAGGACCGCGCCCGCGCGATCCTGCTGCAAGCGTCGAACGTAACTTTGGGTACCTATGCATCGCTTGAAAGTCTCATGCGAACGGCCGCCTTGCTGCCCGGCCGGAAACTGGTCTTCTTTATTTCCGACGGTTTTCTGCTTGATACCGGACCACGCAACGCGGACCCGCGTGACAAGTTGCGGCAAATTACCGATGAAGCCGTGCGCGCGGGCGCGGTCATCTACACGATCGACGCGCGCGGTTTGTTTTCAGGTCAACTGGATGCTACCAACAACGTGCCGTTTGATCCGAAGGCCCGGATTGAGTCTACTGCGCTCAGAGAGGGAACGATCGCGCAGGATGTGCTCAACGCGCTGGCGGGCGATACGGGTGGCCGGGCCCTCCGCAATCAGAATTATTTCGATCGCTGGGTGAACAAAATTCTCGACGAGACTTCTGAATATTACTTACTAGCTTGGCGGCCGAACAATCAGCAGGAGACGCAAGCAACCTTCAAGAACATTTCCGTCAGCGTGATCGGCCATCCCGAATACACAGTTCGCTTGCCGCGGGGTTTCATCAATCGTACGCCCACAACCGCGGCGACGGCGACTGAGGAAGTCCAGGTTCCGGCGCGAGTCCATCGAGACATTCAGCAGGCGCTGACCGTGGTCAATCCAAAACACGATTTGCCGACGGCGCTGTCAGCCGTCTTCCTCGATACGCCCGACAACGGCATCGTGGTCACTGCTTCAGTGCAGGTTTCAAATGAAACGCTTTCTTACGCGGAGACGCGCGGGAAGCAGACAGCCGCGGTGGATGTCGTCGGCGTAATCGTCAACGATCACGGCAAGCCGGTCGGCTCTTTCCAAACTGAATTGAACGTCAAACCGCTTGGCGAAAATGGCGCGACTGAAAACTCATCCAGTATTTACAACGCTCGCGTGAAACTCGGGCCGGGTCTTTATCAAGTGCGAGTGGCAACGCGCGACGTTCACAGCGGGCGGGTGGGCAGCGCGCAACAATGGCTTGAAATACCGGACCTGCACCTGAAGCGACTGAGCCTGAGCAGCTTGTTGCTCGGGCTTCAGAGTGTCAGCGAAGCCAAAGGCGCCGCCGCACCGCAAGTACAATTCAGTGTCGATCATCACTTCGCCCGCAGCGGCAGTCTCGGGTTTATGGCCTTCATTTATAATGCGACGCAGGGCAACGGTGCGATTTCGTTTCAAGCGCGCCTGCTCAAGAGTGGCCAGCCGCTGCGCGCGACGCCGTGGCTGAAAATCGGCGGTGATTCAAGCGATCGAACACGAATAATTTGCAATGGAGAAATGCGTCTCAACGACTTGCCTGCGGGACAGTACACCTTCGAGTTGACCGTCACCGACGGCGGAAGTAAGACGAGCGTGACTGAACGCACCCGCATCGTTCTCGACTGATACTAAACTGGCGCATTGCGGGTTCAACCGTGCGCCAGGGACCGGATTTCAATCGAATAATTCAAAGGAGAATTGCATGAAAATAATTAGTCGCGTGGTTTTACTTTCACTGGCTTGTCTCGTCCTTTTGCCGTTTGCCAACGCGAAGCCCGTCGGGCAGCCGATCGTTACGGTGCCCGGTGTTTATGAGAATTTCACCGTCGGAAAGGGGTCGGGCGATCTGGAAGGCATGCGCGTCGTCATCGTGCCTGCGGGCGATGGCTACTATGCGATCGTGCAGGTCGCACAGGGAGGCGCCGAAGATCCCAAGCCGGAATTTGTTGCGGCGGTAGTGAAAGGCAAGAGCGTCAGCTTCACTGCCGGCGAGGTGAAATACACCGCCACCGTGACCGCTACGGGCATGACCGTCAAGGACTCCAGCGGTCAAAGCCAAATGCTGAAACGCCGAGCTTGCACGACGTATTTCAAATAGGATTGATAACCGGGAGGATGGGAATGAGAAAGGGAAGATTCGTAGTCGTTCTATTCGTACTGGCAATCGCGCTTGGCACTATCGCCGCCCCGGCGCAGCGGCTCGGAGGCTATCGCGAAATCGATAAGTCTGATGAAGGCGCCGCCGCCGCCGCAGAGTTTTGCGGTCAAGGCTGAGTCAGAGAGTAAGGAGATGACTTACAAGCTGGTTTCAGTCGAGCATGCGGAAAGCCAGGTCGTCGCGGGCATCAACTACCGGCTTTGTTTGAAAGTGGGATATCACAAGCAGGACGACGACGTCGACACGACCGAGTTCGTGCGCGTGGTCGTCAACCGCAACCTGCAGAACCAGCATTCATTGACGAGTTGGACCGAAGAGAACTGCGGGAGCGACAACGAGGGAGTGACGGCGCGCTAGGAGCCGTTCTTCCTGAGCATCTCTTCGATGGTGCGGTCGAGCGCAATCTTCCAGGCGCCGTCCTCTTTGACGAAATACATCGTGTCCCAGCGGTTCGCGTCTTCGTTCTTAAGTTCCATCGTGGCGCTGTCCCCGCTGATCTTTTCGTTGCGGGTCTCCGGCATCTTGTCGACCTTCGCAGCAGGATTTTCAAGTTGACTCGCGATCATCTTGTCGATCGTGACCTGCTGTTGCTTTGCCGAAGCTTCCATCATCTGCAGCGACGTCTTTGAAAGCGTCTGCTTCATGCCGGCGATGTCTTTTTTCTTCTGCGCTTCAAAGTAAGTGTTGAATGTGGCCGACGGTGGCGGCGTTGATTTGCATCCCGCAGCCACCGCCAGCAGGACCATCGAAATGACGAACAGAATTTTCCTTAACATTTTTCTCTCAGGGCAATAATTGATTGGCAACCGACCGCCGCAGATGTTACGGCGATGTTTTCTTGTGTGTCAGGATGTTGCACGCATCTTCCGCCGCTGTCGGATCGATGGCGACACTGCCTTCATCGATGTGCTGGATAATGCCGTCCTTGTCGATCACAAACGTCGCGCGATTCCCAAAGCCCTGCTCCTCATTGAAAATTCCGTAGTCCTTCACCACGGTTCGTTTGAAATCGCTTAACAGCGGAAACGTGATTCCGTTTTGCTTGCCGAACTCCTTGTTGGCCGGGACGCTGTCGACGCTGATGCCGAAGATTTGCGTGTCGTTGGTTTCGAATTTGGCGATATCAGCCTGATACGCCTTCATTTCCTTCGTTCAACCACCGGTGAAAGCCAGCACGTAAAAGGCCAGCACGACGTTCTTCTTGCCTTTGAAGTCGCTCAACTTGAAGCGCAAGCCGCGGCCGTCTGGACCCGTCGCCGTACTTGGCAAGGTAAAGTCCGGGGCCGCCTGACCAACTTTCAAATTTGTGTGTGGCGCTGCCGGCGCGGTCTTCGCCGGCGCCGGAGTCGGCGATGGCGTCTGGCCCGCGGCCCACGAGGCGGCGGCCAACAAAACAATAACGCTGAGGGCTCGCTTCATATGTTTCTCCTTCTTAACAGGTCTCGGAAGCAGCGAGAGTTTACCTTGGCTCTGCCGGTTCTGACAATGAACCTCGCGTAATTTCAGAGAGATACGCTGCCCTGCAATCAAACCTCAAGGATTCCTCAAGGGGCTGTGATCACAATAGGAACCATCGCGGGTGCGGCCCGTTAAGTGACCATGAACGCCTTGCTTATGAAGATCCAGGAACACTTTATTCATGACAAAATCGCGGTTCCGCTGGCGGCGCCGCGGATTTCGCGCGCCCATCTGCTGAAACAATTGGCAGAGAATCTCTGTTCGGCGAACGCGACCATCCTCAATGGCCGCGCGGGTTCGGGAAAGACCATGCTGGCTCTGGATTTCAGCCGCCATGTCGCGCGCGCCGTGGCCTGGTACAAGGTTGATGCAGTCGACAGTGAATTGCGTAGTTTCTGTGAATACCTGATCGCCGCTATCCGGCGACAGCGGCCTTCGATTAATGTGAACAGCTTGCTTGATTTGGCTGCCACCGTCGGCGGCGATAACGTGGAATTGCTGGCCGACGCCCTGGTCTTTCAGATAAGCGAAGCGAAAGGCGAGCCGCTGCTGATTGTGATCGAGGACCTGCATCAGGTCTATGATGCCGATTGGCTCGTGCCGCTCTTTCGTCGGTTTCTGCCGCTGTTGCCGTCCGATGTCCACGTCTTGATCACGTGCCGCAGTCTGCCGCCGACGCCGCTCTGGCGCATGCGCTCGAAACAGATGCTGCGGGTCCTGGATGAGGCCGAGCTAGCCTTCACGGTGGATGATGCGATCGACCTGTTCCGCACCTACGGTCTCGGCGAAGAGCACGCGCGGGCTGCCTGGAACGAAACGAACGGCCGCGCTGCAACTATCGCTGAATTTGCGGCGACGCCCGGACGCGCGGGGCGTGCCTTAGCGGACAATCTTTTGTCATTCAAATCGCCACGACTGCGACCGTTGCCGTCGACGCCGGATTTTTCGACCTAACCTCACCCCAACGTGGAATGCAAGCTGTCGGCCTTTAAAGGTTGATGGCTTGCGTTACATGCGCCGTTGATTCAGCTATCCTAAGCGCTCCATGTCCGGTCAGAAGCGATCGAGTGTGAGTCCCGATCAGTTCCCGAAGCCGCCTGCTGCGGGGACGCCTTCGTTTTTTCTGCGTACGAAATTGTTGCCGCCACGACCGGCGCCTGAGATTCTGGCGCGGCCAAGGTTGATT
>DATANL010000135.1:0-4905 GCA_036266295.1 Pyrinomonadaceae bacterium
AAGATTCAACACCGCGTTCCAGGTCTCACCGCCGTCCTTCGTGTGATACAGCAGCGTCTTTAGATACTGGTTCGGCTTGGGCACGGGAATCACCGGCAAGCCAGTGACTGAACCGAACCAACCGACGCTCCGGTTCCCCCAGCTCATACACCGCAAATAGGGCCTGCTTGGCAAGCCGGGATAGACAAAGAATTTTTGCTGCCAGAATTGCCCTCCATCATCCGTTTTTGCCACGTAGCCGCTGCTGTTGACCAGCCAGCCGACTTTTTCGTCAAAAAACCAGATGTCATCAGTTCGCGAACTTGCTGCGGGGGAATCTTGCAATAGATTCCACTTGTAGTTGGCGACTGGTGCCGGTGCTGCTTTAGCCATGAGTAGTCTCTCCTTCTGAACTGAATATGGTTTTCATCCGCTCAATGATCAGAGCTTACCTGCAAGACTTAGGTGCGAGGACTTGCAAACGGCCATATTGTCTGCGATTCGGTTCATTACGGCAAGTCGCGAGCGCCTACTTGGCGCGCGGATGGCTCACCGCGTAAAGACCTTCCGGATTGGGCGGCGGCTGTTGCCAGCCGCAGTTAACTTCGTCAAAGCGATATAGAGGAATTCCCAGTTGGCCGGCGACCCATGGCACGATCCAGTCAAAGCTCGCCAATCCACAACGGTTGGCACGATGGGCCATGCGAAAGAAGTAAGGTGAGTCGCTGATGAATTTGGCCGGTTCTTTCAAGCGAACATCTCTCAGCATGCCCGATTGCAGGATTTGGTCGGCCGAATCTCGGGAAAACCCCATGCATCCGCCCTGCACTGAGGGAGTCTCAACTTCACATTGCAGCGTTCCAAACACGCCGTTGCGAACCGGCAGATATTTGAATCGCCGATGAATCACAGTATCAGGATCGATCTTGAGCAAATAACTAGTTGGTCGTTCAAGGAAAAGCTCTAACATGCGCTCGATGACGGCGCCGCCATTTTCAATACCGAATAATCGCGACTCTTCGTGATAGTCGACCCCATGACCGCTGGCAAGCAACGGAAAGCGCGGGTCCTGATCGCCGTCAGACCGTAAGATAACGCGGCTCGAAAAATAATGTTTGCGCAGGTCTTTCAGGCAGGCCGCCGCGGCGTCGTAGTCTTTGTAAACCAAAGCGAAAAATGTGAGATCCTCATCGGAGTAGTTGGTCGATAGATTCTCAGCCTCGGTCATCGTCGACTCGGTTAGAAGGGGTTTCGAGTTGCGTTCAAGCCAGTCAGCCCTCACAGGTTGCCACACATCAGGCGTCGGCTCAATGGCGAGACTGCTAACCGGGAATGCCCGAAGCCGCGGGCGGTTAAGTGTGGATTGCACGTCATGCTAAGATCAGGCAATTCAACTTATAGAATTGTCGGACAATAGTTCAGGCCCGTGCATTGATGGGTTTCAAGGACTGGCAGGTATTGACGATCGTATCTTCGGCGAGTGATTGTGAAATCAGTGATCATGATCTCCTGGGAGTTGCACCCGTTCCACACTCTGGGCGGCACGGCATACGCAATTCGACGCCTCGCTGACCAGTTAACCGAGCTGAAAATTAAAACTCGAGTTCTCTTACCGGATTGTGTCGAGGTTCCTTCCACCAGGGGTTTGTCTCCTTTGCTCCTGCCGAGACTCTTGAAAATGGGAGCCGAACAACTTCGTGCGCCTCGAGTGGTGCAATGTAGCGAGTTTTCTCGAGCTGCGCTCGAGGCGGTCGAACAGATTAGGGCCAACGGAGGATCAGATGCCGTCATCGCTCATAGTCTCGAAGGCGCAATTCCCATTATCCTGCGAAACGGAGATCGATCCGGGGGGCCTTCAGTCTTTTGGCTTCACAGTCTTTATGATCCGCCGATCGACGACCTTTCAAAAAATCAGCGCCGGCTTCTTCCGTCCGGCTCATTGCTCTCCTCGGCCGTTATGATGGCCGATATCGTCGTAACGAGCACGGGCATTCTGAAAGATGCACGAGAGTTCGAATGGCCCGATCGACTCAAAGAATTGCAGCTCGCGTTGATAATCGCAGCGGGTGAAAATCGAGTGCTGACTGTCGAATCGATGGGGTGTCTTCCGGTAGCCGCCAGTGATTCGCCGAACAAGACGATTCAGAGTGCGAAGCTTGGGCAGTTGAAAGACGTACCGTCGCCCTATGTTCTTTTTCCTGCCCGACCCTCGCTCGACAAAGGTCTTGGCTTTTTCGCAGCGATTGCCGAGCGGTTGCGAGCGGACAACATCGCGTGTGTGGCGGTCAAACGACCCGCGCCTTCAGCCGAGCCGGCACGTCCGGCTCTTGACGCGCCTATTCACTGGTTGCCCTGGCTCACTCAGGACGAGCTATTCATTGCTAAGCGCAACGCGGCCTGTACCGTGTTACCGAGTATTACCGAAGGCTTTGGTTTGGCCACCGCCGAGTCGATCAGTCAAGGCGTCGCTACTTTGTATCAACCGGTTGGCGGGCATCATGGCTTGGAGACATTTCCCAACGCAATGCCTGTCTTGCTGACGACCAATGAGCGCGCGCAGCTATATGATCTCTGGTCAGAACTAATCGAATTCCATGACTCATGGCCTGTGTGGAAGAGATATGAAACCTTGCTGGGCCCACTCATCGACAGATGGGTAGAAGCCATACGGTCGGTGGTCCGTCGTCCGAATGGTCACCTGCGCGAAATTGAAAATGCCGATTTTCCGGAAGTGCCGGCCAAGGACCGCTGGGCGAACAGACTCTGTCGCCGGATCGAGTTTGGCGCAAACGTTGAGACGGAGAGTTGAATGGCAAGTTCGCTGGAGCATTCGGCAAAACTGTGGCCACGAGACGGACGGCCGCGATTGATTCATCTCGTGCCGTGGGACCTGACCGTGGGCGGAGCTCAACGCATGCTCGACGCCTGGTGTTCGCATGAAGCCCAACGCTGGGATACGCATATCCTGACGCCCGGTGCGCGCGGGCCTTTTAAGTTCGCAGGCGCAGCAGTCCATTCCGAATTAGAGCGCTCGCAAATGCTGGGTCTCATTGAATCGCTGCAGCCGGATTTGCTTGTCCATCATGAGCCATCTGTCGCGAACGGGATCAGTTCGAGGTGTCCTCAAGTCTGGATCCTGCATTGCACGAATTCACTGCGAGAGCCGCCCGCGGAACATTCGACACCGGCAATGGTGTTCTCGAATTTCGACTCGGCGGAGATTCATTCTGCCTGGCGGCAATTGCCGCTCAAGGTCCTGCCGTTGCAGATCGATACTCGCGAGTTTCACCCCACGAAAGGGAAGCATTCTGGTCTCGTCTGCGGCATCGTGGGCCGTCTGCACGAGGATAAAATTCCGCGCTCTTTCATTGAAGCGCTGCTGGCATGGGAACCGGGTCCCTGGCGGATTCGATTCATCGGCCACGGACTCGATACCGGCTATCAGCAATTGGTGAAGACCAAACTTGCGGACCTATCGTGGATCGAGTTTTCGGGCGACGTTGCCCCCAACGAGATGCCATCGGCTCTGCGAGAGCTGGACGCGGTGCTGATTCCCACAGACTTGGCGCAGGGCGAAACCGGCTCTTACACAGCGCTGGAGGCAATGGCCACCGGTTTGCCCGTGATCGCCCGAGACCTGACGGGGCTGAGATACAACTGTGGGAATGTCCCTCGTTATACCTGCGACGATACCGAGCTTCTGGCCCTCCTTCGTGAGTTGGATGATGCGGGCACCCGCCTCGAATTAGCAGTCAAAGCGCGCCGTGCGGCGGTTAAGAAACACGACGAGCGCAAGCATGCCGCTGGACATAGTGCGGGGTTCTCAGCAGCTCTGCGTTGCGAAATCTCGATCTTGATGCCCGTCTTCGATACTCAGCCGGCCTACCTTGCCGAATGTTGGGACTCGATACGGGCCCAAACTTTTCGCGAATGGGAGTTGGTGTTAATCGACGATGGATCGAGAGCAATTGAAACGATCGCCGAAATTGACCGCATCGCCAGAGACCCCCGAGTCGTCCTCATACGAGTCGAAGAAAACCAGGGTGTTGCTTCCGCTCTCAATTTGGGATTGAGGCAGTGTCGGGCCAACCTCGTAGCTCGCATGGACTCGGATGACAGGATGATGCCGACGCGCCTGGAGCGGCAGTTTGCTTACATGCAGGCTCATTCAGATGTAACTGTACTTGGTGCTCAAATACAGGCGATCGACTCGGAAACCGATCGGCCACTCTTTAAGCCAACCAACCACCCCGAGCAGATCACCGAAGACTATCTCAACCACCAACGGACCACCTCGGAAATCTTTTTTCTCAATCACCCCAGCGTAATGTTGCGCCGTAGTGATGTGATTAATCTGGGCGGCTATCCGAGTTATCGTGTCGCCCAGGATCTTGGCCTATGGTTGAAAGTGCTCTTCGCGGGTCTCAAAATCCATAATTTGCCGACTGTTGAAGTGCACTATCGCCTACATCCGAACCAGATTTCGAGGGTCAAAGGAGTGATGCGAGACGAATATGCGCAGATCGTCGAGGAGTGTTGGACACCTCAGGCCGCGGTGTGAGAACCCGCTGTGCGATGTCGTAGTGATAACTCTACTGGTCTCGACCGGCGAGTGCGATTAGTCCATCTGCCACCGAGCCCCGCCAGCTGAGGAACTCATGGCCTCCGGCAAACTCCGAATAAACGACTGAGTATCCTTTGGCCTCCAACACATCGCGCATGCGACGGTTTTGAGTCAGCAGGGCTTCCGGACAATCGTTCTCGAACAATCCTGCTTCCAAATAAAATTTGATCGGCAATTTGCGCGTCGTCACGAACTGCCGAATCAACCATCCGAATGGGGAAGTGTCGCTCTCTTCCTGATCGTCCCAGTTTGGAAAATAACTGAAGGCGCCCGACTGCGATAGGACGTTGCCGAAAACTTCC
>DATANL010000136.1:0-4350 GCA_036266295.1 Pyrinomonadaceae bacterium
TCGCGGCGTTCATTGAATTCAGCTACGCGAAAACGGTTTGCCTGATACGAGCTGCGATCGATCGTCAGTGACGAATAGTCGCGCCACTTGTCGGGATAGCCAATCTTGTTCATGAAAGCGTCGAGTTTCGCGATCGCCTTCGTGCGCGTTTCGGCGCTCATCCAGCTCAAGGTGGTGAGGTCGCTCTTCAGCGCGGCTTCCAGATTGCGAACCATTTCCAGCGCGCGGGTTTTCGCTGCGGGCGGAAACGCTTTCTGTACGTAAACAGCGCCGAGCGCCTCGCCCATCGCGGCGTCGGTCGCGGCCGAGCAACGCTTCCAGCGCGGCAGGTTTTCCTTGGCGCCCGAAAGAATCGTCCCGCGAAAATGGAAATCTTCGTCGACGAATTTCGAGGACAGAGCCGAGGCCGCCCGATTGATGAGATACCAACGCAGATAGGTCTGCCAATCGGCAATCGAAGTTTCCGTCAACTGCTTGTCCATCGCTTTGAAGAAGTCCGGCGTCGCTACGTTGACGTCGGCCGTTGAATTACCGACCGTGCGGAAATACGCAATCCAATCGAACGTGGGCGCCAACGTCTTCAGGTCGCTCTGGTGCATCCGGTGATAAAGCTTTTCCGGCAGACGCAACTCAACCGGCGGCAGCGACGCGTCCGCGAGTTTGGTCTCGAACTTCATCACCGCGTCAGCTTCAGCCGCAGCCTTCGCGGCATCATCACCGGCCAGCTCGAACGTCTTGGCGACGTGCTTCACGAACTCGTCGCGAATTTGCTTTGAGCGCGCGTCGGTATTGAAATAGTAATCGCGCGTCGGCAGACTGAGTCCGCCTTGAACAATTCCGATCGTCACGTCGGCGGCGTTCTTGAAGTCACGATTCGATCCTGAGCCAAACACCGCGTTGTAACCGAATGAATGCAGGTGCGCGATCTCGGCTTGCAGCGACTTCTGATCGGTGACCTTGGCGATGCGATCCAATTCAGCCTGCAGCGGCTTGATTCCTTCGGCTTCGATCTTCGCCTCGTCCATGCAGCTGGCGTAATAGTCGCCGACCTTCTGTTCGTTGCTGCCTTTCTTAGCCGCTGTGTTCTTCGCGGCGTCTTCGAGAATCTGGTGCAGGACCTCTCGGTTCCTTTCATCCAGCAGGTTCCCCACGCCCCAGGCCGAGTACGCTGCCGGAATCGGATTGGCCGCCAGCCATCCGCCGTTCGCGTATTGATAGAAGTCCGCGCAGGCCGCCGTCTTGGTGTCCATGTTCGCAGTGTCAAAGTGCCCGGACTGGCCAAGGATCGCCGTCACGCTGAACGCGACGACTAGTAACAAAGAAATTAACGCTCTAAAACTCTTCATACTGATCTCCTGATTTGATTAAAGAATGATTGATTGGGCTAAGCGCCGGGTTAAGTAAAAACTCTACAGCTTTCTTTCGCCCAATGCCAAACGACCGCGTGAATTGGTAGTGTACCTTTGGCTGGGAACGAGGACGTCCTCGTCCGCAGTCAACCAAATCACACAGTTATGCGGACGAGGAAGTCCGCGTTCCCAGCATTAGCTCAGTCGGTCTCAAAACGTAGCACTACTCGTGAATTGAATTCTACGTATTACGCGCAGGATCGGTTTCAAAGCCGCGCCTGGTCCGAGGTGCTTGACGATTAATCCATTCGCTCGTACCGTCACGGCGGTGATCAGCTGTAGGGGCAGGGCTTGTCCCTGCCCGCCGTTCGGTTCAGCGTAGACAAGACCGGAGATCAGCATGGGCAGGGACGAGCCCTGCCCCTACAATTGATTTTGGAGATTAATAACAGACAGATCGAGACGCGTTGTTGCATCGCCGGCGGCGGGCCCGCCGGCGTGATGCTCGGCTACCTTCTGGCGCGGGCCGGCGTCGACGTCGTAATCCTCGAAAAACACGCTGATTTCTTTCGCGACTTTCGCGGCGACACGATCCATCCTTCGACGCTTGAAGTTGTCTACGAACTTGGCTTGCTCGACGAGTTTCTGAAACTGCCGCATCAGGAGATTAGAGAATTCGCCGGCCAGATCGGAGACGAATTGATCACTTTGGCCGATCTCACGCACTTGCCGACGCACTGCCAGTTTCTCGGCTTCATGCCCCAGTGGGATTTTCTCGATTTCTTTTCGGCACAGGGCGAGAGGTATCCGGGTTTTCATCTGATGATGGAAGCCGAAGTTGTTGACTTAATAATTGAAGGCAACCACGTCGCCGGCGTCAAAGCGGCAACGCCCACCGGCGAAATCGAAGTGCGCGCCACCTTGACTGTCGGTTGTGACGGACGCTCCTCGACTGTGCGGGAACGCGCTGGCCTGCAAGTCGAAAGTCTCGGAGCGCCGATCGACGTGCTCTGGTTTCGGGTCTCACGCAAGCCGGGCGATCCTGGTCAGGTGCTCGGCCGTTTCATACCCGGAAAAATCCTCGTGATGCTCAATCGTGAAGAGTACTGGCAGTGTGCGTTTGTGATCCGCAAAGGCGCATTTGCAGAAATCAAGCAACGCGGCCTGGATGCATTTCGCAATGACATCAAGTCCGTCGCGGCCTTCCTCGACGATCGCGTGCAAGAGATCACCGAGTGGGAACAAATCAAATTGTTGACGGTGCTGGTCGATCGATTGAGGAAGTGGTATCGCTCCGGCCTGCTTTGCATCGGTGACGCCGCCCACGCCATGTCACCTGTCGGCGGCGTCGGTATCAACCTCGCAATTCAGGACGCGGTCGCCACTGCGAACATTCTCGCGCGACCGCTTTCAGAGAATTACGTTTCGCTCAGCCACTTGCAGAGAGTGCAATTGCGTCGAGAATTTCCGACGAAGGCGACCCAGTGGGGCCAGGTGCAAGTGCAGGAACGAATCCTGAGCGCCGTGCTGGGATCACAACAGCAGGTGAGACCACCGTGGTTCCTGCGATTGTTCAAAAAATTTCCCGTGTTGAGAAGAATTCCGGCGCGTCTGATTGGAGTTGGCGTGCGGCCCGAGCATGTCAGTTCGGAGTTCCGCCTTTAGGCGGCCACTTAGACGTCCCAACCCTTACCGTAATCAAGAATCGGATATTCTTTCCACATTTTGGCTACTCGATCACGTCCGACGCTGTCGACAAACAATTCCGCACTGGACCAAATCCAATCTTGCCATCGGTCAACGAGACCATGATGAATGGGGTTGTGGTGAATGTAATTCAAAGTCGCCCAAAAATGACGTTCCGATCTGATTTCCCGGTCGAAGCACCTGAACCAAACCTTACGTCCACGTGCGTTGTCTTCAGCATTCCAGTGAAATGATGATCTACCGTGAAAATGCCCTAGCACTCTGCACAACGTTTTGATCTGTTGGGTTCCTACGAGCACGTGATAGTGGTTCGGTAATACACACCAACCGTACACGGTGGCCGCATGCTCTTCGCATGAAGCCAGCAATTGCTGCTCACACTCGCTCAAACGCTCAGTGCTCTTACCGATGATCGGTTTATGCTCAAAACAAGCTGCGGTAACAAGGTATTGTGAAGTAAATCCCATCGCCGAGTGTGGAGGCGAATGTTTGGGAAGCTTCCGCTGACAACGATACGCTGAAACGCGTTCGCGTTCGGCGCTGGTCATCTTACGGTAGTCATACATGGAGTTTTGGGCCGCCTAAAGGCGGAACTCCAAACTAGGCCAGCATCTTCTCGATCACACCATAACTCGCCTGCAAAGCTTCGCCGAGTCTTTCCGGTTGCGAGCCGCCGCCTTCGGCCATGTCGGCTTTGCCGCCGCCGCGGCCGCCGATGATGGGCGCGAGTTCTTTGATGACCTGGCCGGCCGGGACTTTTTTAGTGAGATCGTCCGAGGTGCGCACGATGAGCGAAGCCTTGCCGTCGTTCGCGCGCCCAATCACCACCACGCCTGACTTGATTCGATCGAGCAGCGTGTCCGAAAGCTGGCGCATGCCGGCCGCGTCAAGGCCGCTAGCTTCCTTGGCCAGCACTTTCACGCCGGCGATGTCGCGAGCTTCGTCTCCGTTGGCAGCCGAGCCGCCAATCGCACCGCTGGCGATTTTCAATTTGAGTTCTTCCGTTTCGCGTCGCGCCTTCTTCAATTCATCCTGGAGCTTGCCGATGACGTTCGGCAGTTCCGTGCGCGAAGTGCGCAGGTTCGCGACCGCTTCGTCGATCAGCATTTCATCTTCGCGAAAACGTTCGTAGGCATCGATGCCGGTAATTGCGCGAATGCGGCGCACGCCCGACGCGATCGATTCGTCACTGGTGATCTTGAAGACGCCGATGTCGCCCGTGGCGCGCACGTGCGTCCCACCGCATAACTCTTTCGAGAATCCCGGCACCGTCAAAACACGCATCATTCCCGAA
>DATANL010000137.1:0-3752 GCA_036266295.1 Pyrinomonadaceae bacterium
TTTGAAAATCCGACGCTGCGATCTTGAGTGATGCCCACCCTTACGGTCGGGCTTCTGACACAAGTGACAAGGCCTCGTCTTCACTTTTAGCCAGGCTGACATGTCGCATCAAACCCAGCATCTGAAATAGTTCGGCGGTGTGATTATTGACGTCCGAGAAAATTAATCGCGCGGTGTTCTGTTCAGCCGCATCGATTACGCCCACGAGGATCGAGACGCCGATACTATTAACCAGCTCTGTGTCGCGAAAGTTAATGATGAGCGCGCGCCGACCTGATTCAAGCTGACGCTTGCACTCGCGCTCGATGCGTTCGCCGCTCAACTTGTTGAGGTAATCGCTGGCGTAAATGATGGCCGCATCGCCCACGCAGCGCGCCTGTATCGCACTCTCCCCGCTTGTTTCAGACATCTTCAGCAAGGCCCCCCTGCCAGTAAATCGTGAATAGTAAATCGCAAATAGAAAAGCGGCATGGCCTGGCAGGAACTATTTACGATTCACGATTCACTATTTACGGAACTTCGTCATCCGCAATTGCGTGCCGTCGTCGACGCGCTCGAATTCAACTTCGTCCATCAGAGTCTTGATCAATTTCAATCCCCACCCGCGACGGCCGTTGCCGTTTTCCTGATCGGTTACGCCGCCGTTGGTTCTGGACTGCGCCGGCACCACGCCGCGACTCGCTACAGTAATGACTAATCTATCATCTTCCACAATAAACCGCTGATAAATTTTACGATCCGGACTCAGGCTATGCTCGGCGGCGTTGATGCAAGCTTCGACCACGGCAGTCTTGATCTGATTTATTGCTTCGGGCTGAAAGTTCACCCGCCGCGCAATCTGTTCCGCCGTACGCGCGGCGATTAGTTCCGTATCGCCGCTCATCGGTAACACCATCTCGAACTCATCGACCACTTGAGCGTCTGTTTCATTCGATGTATCGAGGCGCGCTTTCAGCAATTCAAATTGTTGATGGCTCGATCCAAAAGCGCCGCGCTCGTTCAGCACTTCACTCGCCGCGTCAGAGAACCCCTCGGGAGCTATCAGCCAGACGCGAAAACGCGCAAAGCCGCGTTCACGCGCAAAAGATGACAGGCGATTGCACCAATCCTCCGCTAATTCCCTGCTCGCTTCGAGTTTGGAATCAATCGCGGCACACAGCCAGACGGTTTCGTTTTCATCCGTGTATTCACCGCCGTCGAACCCGTGCGCCACGAGAGAGCGTTCAGTTTCAAACGAGAGCGTCGTCGCATAGGACGCGCAACGGGCGACCTGAACAATCTGCGGTAGCTGAATGAGATCATCCTCGCGGTCCAGGCCGTTGCCAATCAAATCGTCAGGTTCGCCGCGATACGCGGCCGCAAATCGATCGTAATGAAACAGGATCGCGGGAACATTCTGGCAGTCGAACCGCGCGACTAAATCATTCACATTCAGCGCGGCGTCGCGGCGATACTTGCGCGCCATCGTCTGCGGCGCACGTTTCAAAGACTCGAGTAAAATCGACGCGACAATTTGCGCGCGCGGCTCAGCCGCCGTCTCAAGCCGGTGCTGCGCGCGCAGATAATCCAGCCACGCCAGCCAATCCGCGTTCACTTCGATGAAGGCACTGCTCGAGTTCACCAATTCCCAGACGTGCAGCGCGTCTATCACGCGCTCGAAATCTGCCGCGGCATAACCGAGACGTTTCTTCCATGACCAGAGCGACGCCCTGGGGCTGTCACCGGTCGCCGACTCGTAGAGCAAACGCAGGAGCAAGCGCCGATGCTGAGGATCGGCCACCACCAGTTCCAGAATCCGATCGAAGTAACGGTTGAGGCGTCCGCCCAATAAATCGTCGACATACAAACGGCCAAAGTCGCGAAAGCTAGTCAGACTGATTTGCTTGTCACCGGCGGTCTGAAGCAACTCACCGATTAGCGTCGGACTCGCATTCAGTTGCTGAACGATTAAGTCGCGCGTCGCGTCATCAGCTTCTACTCCCAGGTCGCGGGCCAACGCATCGGTGAGGCGCTGCGCGCTGTCATCGCTCAGCCGCTTGAGATGCAACGTCGCGTGCCCGGTCTGTTCGCCGTTATCAAACCCATGAAGCAAGTCGCCGAGCTGGCGGCGTAAGCCGGCGACCACGAGCGGACCACCGGCGCGCTCGATCGCGAGGATCAGATCGTGCGCCATCGTCGCTTCTTCGCGAAACGGCCTTAGCTTGAGGCAATCGATGAGAGGAAACACGGCCCGGCCGGCGGCGGTGAAGCGCTGCGGCAGGCTGAGACAAAAGGTAAATAAATTCCCCGAGGTTTCTTCGCGGCGGAACGAATCAATCAGGCCGCTAATCAGTTCGTAATCGGCCGGCAAGGCGTATTCCACCAAATCGTTAAAGGTAAGTTGGGCTTCGCAAAGCGAGGGATCGACCCGGCGATAAGCCACGAACTGCTGCAGGAACGTTTGAAAGAAACGCCGCGCGACACTCGGAGCGTTAACGTCGCCGCGTTTGAACGCGAAGTAAATCGGAACCGGATCGCCGCGGCGCGCGAATAGTTGATCGTACGCCTGCCGCAAAAGTTCCGAAACGCCGGCGTCAGGCTGCGCTGCCAAAGCCAGCACGCGCGAGTGATCGATCGCGCCGGCATGCCGGACAATTTGGCGTAGCTCGGCATCGCGGCCGATAAACACGTCGCGATTGACCCGACCGAGAATGCGTGGCTGCAGCATTATTGCGTCGCTGGACCCGTGTCTTGAATACCCTGGTACGCGTAAGCGCGATTCTTGCCGTGACGCTTCGCGTGATAGAGCGCGCGGTCAGCGGCCCGCACGACAGCTTCGGCTGAATTCAGCGCCGGCGAAAACGTCGATAGCCCAATGCTCGCCGTCACCATCCCGCCCGGCTGCGTATCGCCGTGCGGAAATTTCGTCGTCATTATTTTGCGGCGAATGCGATCGGCGATGACGCCGGCTTCCTCGAGCGACGTTTGCGGCAAAAGAATCGAAAACTCTTCGCCACCGTAACGTGATGCGACGTCGACCTTGCGCAGCGCAGCGTGCAGGCACTGCGCCGTAATTTCAAGCGCTCGATCCCCGGCCTGGTGACCGTTCAAGTCGTTGTAGACTTTGAAATCGTCGATGTCGATCATCATGAAGCTCAAAGGATAATTGTAACGCTTCGAGCGGCTCAGCTCTTCCGCCAGCCGCGCTTCCAAATAACGGCGATTGTGCAAACCGGTGAGCGGGTCGGTGATCGACATCAACTGAAATTGATTTGCCCGTTGTTGCCATTCGGCTCGTTCGAGAGCGAGGGCAATTTGCGGCGCGACCAGATCGATGATGCTCAAGTCGCGAACGTCATAGACGCCACCGCCGATCTTGTCTGCCAGGTTCAGCACACCGAAACGCCGGCTCCCGATCGCAATCGGATAGCTGATGAATGATTTAGTCTTGTACTGGCGCTCAGGCAAACTTTTTTGGCCCAATTCATCGACCGTGGCGAGCATTGGCCGGTTCTCGCGCAGCACCACTCCCGCAATTCCCTGCCCTACTGCGATAGGGGCGACTTCGGAAACGGCCGCGGGAATTCCCTGCGACGCCGTCATGGTCAAACGGTTTTCCGCTGCGTCAAACAAAAGTAATGAGCCGCGTTCGGCATGCACGAGGTCAGCAGAGCGCGCCACGATCGACTGGTAAGTGTGCGACGGATCGCTGGCATCAATCTGTTCCGCGAACTTGCGAATCGAATCAGCCAGCGTGATAGTTTCCGATGCCT
>DATANL010000138.1:0-7522 GCA_036266295.1 Pyrinomonadaceae bacterium
CGCTCAAAACACAAACCGCGCCTGCAATTGAAACATGCGCGGCGGGTCGATATTAGCAAACGCGGGAATGGCATTGGTGGCTGTCCCGACGCCGACAAATTGGCCGAACGTGCTCAAGGGTGCCGCCCCGTCGCCGTAAACCGTCACGCCGCGACCAAGCATGTTCGCATGATTGAAAAGATTAAAGCCTTCCAAACGCAGCACGATGCTCTTGCTCTCATTCAACTTGATGCGACCCTCGACAAACATCGAGACGTCAGAGGTCGGCGTGCCGTGGAACGCTGACTTCGGCATCACTACTCCGTTAACCACCGGCCGATCATTCGCGGCGCCATCGCCGTTGTTATCCACACCGGTCGTCGCACTAAATGGGCGCGCCGATGCCAGCATGGTCACCGTGCCCGCAGTGATGTTGTAGGGGAAGCGATAATTGAAAGTGAACACCGCGCGATGGCGTTGATCTACCACGCTGGGCCCGCGCTCCTCTTCGCCCAGCCGCATGATCGTGCCCTGGTTGGGATTGATACCATTGCCGTCGGGCTCAGTTGTGTTGGTCGCCTTTGACAAGGTGTAGCTCAACGAGGCGAAGATTTTTCGGTTGCCACGATAAGTGAACAACGTCTGTAATCCGTTGTAATCGGCACGGCCCAGATTCATCAGCACATTGACCTGGCGCACACCGCCGTTCACGGGAAAAATCGGACGGGAGATGTTGGCCGTGGCCACGCTCCTCACCTGTCCGGGAGCTGTGCGATCGAACGGCGCCGGTGCGTTCAGATCAACCGTGCGATCGAGGCCCGTCACCTGTTGATGAACATAGTCCGCACTGATGAAGAATCCGCGGGTGACTTCGCGCTCTACACCAAACGTCGAGACCTGGCTGCGCGGATTATTAAACTCATCGGGATAATTCGGCAGCAGATTGAAGTTGAGCCCGTAACGCGCGAACTGGGCCTGGTAGAAAGCGCGCTGCCCCGCACGAATCGTAATGTCGCGCGCGGGCAATTGGTTGGCCGGCACCAATTTGGGATCGACATTCACCGGCACGCAAGTGAGACACGTGGGAAAGCCGGTTTGGGTCGAAGTCGCCGTGTACGTCGTCAACCCATCCAATCCACCCGTGAGATACCCCGCGATCGCATTCGAGCGAATCTGCGTGTAGTACATCGCGTAGCTGCCGCGGATCGAGGTGCGGCCGTTGCTGCCGGGCTGCCAGGCAAAACCGACGCGCGGCTGGAAGTTTTTCGTCGCGGTCGTCAGGGTTTGCCGATCGTAGCGCAAGCCGAGATCGAGTGTGAAGTTCGGCAGCACGTGAAAACTGTCCTGCACAAACCCGGTAATCAGCCACTGACTCAGTTCATAGTTGCTGATTCCAAAATTGATCGGCTGCGTGTAGTTCTGCACGTCGGCCAGCGTCAACTGATCGAAAGGCTTGGTGCTGCCGGCGGCGAAAGTGAACGTGCCCAGAATGGCGGTCCCGGGTTCGCTGCCGAATCCACCCGAAGTGTGATGGATCAGGCTGCCGCCGAAGCGAAAGTAGTGCGCTCCGCGCGACCACGAGAGCGTGTCGGCAAACTGATATTGATGACCCCAGAGATCTGAGAAGCGCGATTGTCCGATCGTGAATGGCACCGCGCCGGCGCGCGTGTAGGTCGTCGAAATAGTCGGCGCGCTCCAGAACGTGACCGGGTCGCCATGCAGATACGAGAACCTGGCTTCGTTCAGCAGTGTCGCACTGAACACGGTCGTGTGATTGGTCTGGAGCTGCCATGATCTGCGTGCATACAGGCGCGCGACGCTCGGAGCGCTGGCGCCTCCGACCGCGTCCTGCGGATTGTCGTCGTGAAATCGATCGACATTGAAGCGGAACATTAAAGTCTGCTTGTCAGTCAGCCGGTGATCCAACCTGCCGTTGAAAAGCCACTGACGATAATGGCCGGTCCAATCGAGACTGCCATCAGCCGGCAAGACAAAAGCAGGCAGCGCCGGCGATAAAAAGGTCGTGCGGTTCTGACGCGTGTAATCAGTCGTCACAAAAAAGAAAGTCTTGTCTTTCTTAATCGGGCCGCCGATGGTGCCGGAGTATTGATCCAATTTGTCGGGGATATCGACCGGATTGATCGCCTGCAGCGTCGCCGGCGTTACGCAGGTCGGGACCGATGACGGGCAAAAATTCTTCGTGGAAAAAGTCTCAGCTTGCCAGCCGCCCGGTCGAAACAGAACCAGGCCCTCGCCGTGAAATTCATTCGTGCCTGACTTGGTAACAAAGTTGAGCGCCGGGCCCGACGTCCAGCCGTATTCAGCCGAAAACGCATTCGAAAGGACATTGACTTCCTGGACCGCGTTGAGCGGCAGCGTCGTAATGGCCGTCTGTCGTCCCCAGGCCTCGTCGTTGTTGGCGCCGTCAAGCGTGAAAGTGGTCGCTCGTCGAGAACCTACGCCGGTGATGAAGTATGTGGAATTAACAAAGAGGTCTCCCGTCCCCTTGCCCTGGCGAAACGACGAATTCAAGAGCGGCAAAGTCGAAACCTTGCGTCCGAGAATCGGCGTCTCGTTTATTTGACTTGATTGCAGCGGCAGCCCGACCTGTGGATTCGCGTGCACACCTTCGGTCGTGCCGACCACGGTCACCACGGCCTTTGACGTGCCGACCGCGAGCGAGACTCGCAAGGTCGCGGTTTCGCCGGATCGAAGCGTGATGTTTTTGCGCTCCTCATTCGCAAATCCGCTTTTCGAAACCGTCACCGTGTAGGCGCCGGTCAAAGACAGCGCCGGAATGGTCGCGCTCCCGTCAGTGCCGGTTACTGCATCGCGCGTCGCACCGGTCGCAGAGTTCGTCACCGAGACTTTCGCGTCGGGGACGACCGCGCCGTTTTGATCTGTGGCGACGACCACAATCGAGCCGGTATTCGGCGTCTGCGCGAACGCCACGACGGCGCACACCGCTAGCAAAACAGTAAACACACTTAGCTGACGGAAGAAGTACCTAATCATTTGGAGTCCTCGATTGTTCTAACGATCGGCGAGGGGAATGGTGAATTTACTCAGGCGAGAGAAATACTACCAGCCACCGTTGGCAGCGACATGGGAGCGCAGGCATCCTTGCCTGCGGGTCGCGCGCATCCCTGCGTGCAGTTGTAGGGGCAGCGCTCGTGGCTGCCCGCGGTGCGCATTCGAACGACGCGGGCAGGGACGAGCCCTGCCCCTACATGAAGAAATTATTTTCCAAACCAGCCGATCGGCTTACCGGAAAGATCAACCCAGACACTCTTCACTTGCGTGTAGAGTTCAAGCGCATGACGGCCCATCTCGCGGCCATAACCGGACTGCTTGTAACCACCAAACGGCGACGCGGCATTGAACATGTTGTAGGTATTGATCCAGACGACCCCAGCCTTCACGGCCTTGGCGAAGCGGTGCGCGCGCGTGATGTCCCTGGTCCAGATGCCCGCCGACAACCCGTAGATCGTTTCATTCGCCTGCCGAATCAGATCTTCATCGTTGTCGAAAGTGATCACCGACGTCACCGGTCCGAAAATTTCTTCCTGCGCCACCCGCATCGAGTTCTTCACTTCGCTGAAGATCGTCGGCTGAAAGAAGTAGCCATTCTTGAATTGCGGATCGAGTTGCGGCGATTCGCCGCCCGCGAACACCGTAGCGCCTTCATCGCGCGCTATGCCAACGTACGATCTAATCTTAGCCAGTTGCTCTTCTGAAACCTGCGGCCCCATCATGGTCGCCTTGTCCATCGGGTCGCCGACTTTCACCCTGTCAGCTTTCTCCTTAAATCGTCCGAGGAATTCATCCTTGACCTTTTCTTCAACGAAGATTCGCGAACCGGCGCAACACACCTGGCCCTGATTGAAGAAGATGCCCATCATCGCGCCATTCACCGCTTGATCGAGATCGGCGTCGGCAAAAATAATGTTCGGCGCTTTGCCGCCGAGTTCGAGCGAAACCTTGGTGAGATTGTCGGCGGCTGCTTTGGCAATCAGCTTGCCGACTTCCGTGGATCCCGTGAACGCCACCTTGTCGATGCCTTTGTGCGAAGCCAGCGCGGCGCCGGCAGTTTCACCGAAACCTGGAACGACGTTCACGACCCCTTCGGGAAATCCCGCCTCTTGAATCAGCTTGGCGAGTTCGAGTGCAGTCACTGGAGTTTGTTCCGCCGGCTTGAGTACGACCGTGTTGCCCGCCGCGAGCGCCGGCGCCAATTTCCACGCCGACATCAGCAGCGGAAAATTCCAGGGAATGATTTGCCCACAAACGCCAACCGGTTCGCGCAGGGTGTAATTGAACATCTGACCCGGAACTGGAATTGTTTCGCCTTCGATCTTCGTCGCCCAGCCGGCGAAGTATTCAAAATTCTCGACCACGCCCGGCAGATCTATGTACGTCGATTCCTTAATCGGCTTGCCGTTGTCGCCAGTCTCAAGCTCAGCGAGTCGCGGCGTGTCGCGCTCAATCAAGAGCGACAACTTGTAAAGCAGCCGGCCGCGATCGCGCGCGCTCATCTTTGACCATTTGCCCTCGAAAGCCTTCCGCGCCGCGGCGACGGCTTTATCGATGTCGGACTGCTCGGCTTCGGCCACTTCGGCAAAGGTCTCGCCCGTCGCCGGATTTGGCGTCGCGAAAGTTTTGCCCGATTCGGCATCGACAAATTTACCGTCAATGAACAGTTGATAACGACGCGGAGTGGTTTGCGGTTGTGGTGTTGACATGATTTGTTCCTCTTCGTGAATTGAAAAAACAATCTAGCACTCCTCAATCGGCAATGTCTAAAAGCCTCTTGCTTTCCTCTGTGCCCTCTGTGGTTCACATTTGTCGCGAAGATGGTCACCACAGAGGACACAGAGGTACACTGAGCAAATGAACGCACACTGGCCCGAACTCGTCCTCGAAGAATGGCAGGACACTCTCGCGACGCTCCACATGTGGACCCAAATCGTCGGCAAGATTCGTATGAAGCAGACGCCGCTCGTCAATCATTGGTGGAATGTGCCGCTGTACGTGACCGCGCGCGGCCTGACCACTTCGCCGATGCCCTACCAGGATCGGGTCTTCGAAATCTATTTCGATTTCATCGATCACAAGCTGCGCATCGATTGCAGCGATGGTGCGCTGACGACACTCGATTTGCGGCCGCAGACGGTCGCGGACTTTTACAATGAGTTGATGACGACGCTTCACGGCTTGGGAATTGACGTGAAGATCTGGACGACGCCGGTCGAGGTGCCTTCGCCGTTCTCAGCCGTACGCGAAGCAATTCCCTTCGAGCAGGATCAGATTCATAAGTCGTACGACGGCGACTACGTCAATCGCTTCTGGCGCGCGTTGGTTTCGACCGACGACGTTTTCAAACAATTCCGCTCGCGCTTTCTCGGCAAAGTCAGTCCGGTGCATTTCTGGTGGGGCAGCTTCGATCACGCCGTCACACGCTTCTCCGGCCGGACGGCTCCGCCGCGCGCCGGCGCCGACAAAATTACCGTCGAAGCCTATTCGCACGAAGTGATCAGCCACGGCTTCTGGCCCGGCGGCAACGGATTTCAAGCTGCGTTCTATGCCTACGCCGCACCCGAGCCGAGTGGCTTCGGCGAAGCGAAGGTCAAACCTGACGCCGCTTTCTATTTAAAGGACGTCAGCGAATTCTTCCTGCCTTACGACGCGGTGCGTCAATCATCTTCACCGGAAAAAACTTTGATGGATTTCTGCGAGAGCACCTACGAGGCGGGAGCGAATCTAGCGAAGTGGGATCGGGAAGCGCTGGAGAGATAACCCAACGCACGGCTAACGTGTCAGAAGCCCGACCGTAAGGGAGGGCAACCCACAGAACACGCTTCTAACCGAGGACCGCGCATCGTAGGCTGCCCTCCCTCACGGTCGGGCTTCTGACACAACTACTTCGGCACGACCGGCTGCGCAAATAACGAGTTATCCACCGGCACGTTCCGCTTGATCTCAGTAAACGTGCGCGTCCAGCTGTCGTAAGTATCAATCGCTGAGCTACGAATGATGAACGGTAATTTCACGCCGTCAACGTCACGATAGTCCTCAAAGTCAACTTGCTCAGGTATCGGCAACGCGGAAGTGTGATTGACGGTTCTCGTTCGGCGCAAGAGACCGGTTTCCGCGTCGAAGTCGTAACTTACCATCCTCTCTGGCGTTGATTTAGCAACCACCCACATGTCGCGTCCGTCGATCTTTTCCACGCCTGCGAGCTGCATTCCCGGCGAGGGCGTAACCTTGATGATGCCGAAGAGTGCTTGCAGGCCGCGCCTTGCGTCCGACACTTCAGTTGAACTCAGTGTTCGCAAATTAGTACCACTCAAAATCCAGCCATTATCCCCGGACAAAATCTGCCTGACCGAACCCTGTGGCGTCGGCGTCAGGACCAGCAACTTGTCCGGGAACGACAAGGTAATCTCGTTAGGGACGTTGCGGTTCTGCGAGGCCACCCGCGTTCCTTTCATGAAAAGTGTCTTCGCACCGCTGGCGTTGGCGCCACCGACGGCTTGCAGGTAGCGAGCAAAAATCTCCTCGACGGATGGACGGGCAGGGGGCGCCGGTGGAGTGGTTGGCTTTTGCAACAGGCCCTCGTGCCCTGACTTGGCCAGTGGCATAGGCGGCAAACCGACCGTCGTTGTTTGACCACGATGACAGGTGAAGCAAGTAACCGAGTTCTGCGTGAAATCAACCTTGTTCGATCCATTGATTAGCAGGACCATCTGCAACATTCGGCGGCCAGCCTGTTTCTCAGGCTTCTCATCGCTCTCCCACTCCCAAATCCTTTGCCCATTTTTAGGATCCCTACCCTTGACCACGTGGCAAAAGTCGCACTCCTCGCCGAGGGACACGGCCATGAAATTCATCGTCCGATAAAGCTCCGACTCTTTCAATCCCTTGAGTACTTGAATGTTCTTGCGTGTCTGTTCGATAGGCTTGTCAGCCTGTTGCGCTTGCGCGCGGGCCGTGCTTGTGGACACGACCACGCCGATTGAAACCATCGACAGCAGACCTGCAATCAAAACCAGAGTGCCAGTTGGCTTAGACATTGAAGGCGCTCCTTTCAGGGTAAGAAGCCAGTTTGTAATCGACTGGATGCATCCAGCGTGATCATACGGAAGTGATGAGATTAGGTTTCGGAGGGGATGCGTAACGACCGACTAACGAAAATCATCAACGGCCAACTTAGCTCCTTCGATAATGCTTTTAAGAGTACCGATGGGAATCGGCTTTGCACCGTGGTCAGCGACTATGACCTGCCGGCCGTCAGGGTGCCGCCATTTTTGGTGACTACCTTTTGGCCCACCATTAGGAAACCGTTACGCCTCAACACGCGAATGACTTCGCTGGCATTACAGACGGGATAGCGCGGGCCCATCAGACTGTAAGTTCCATCAACTTGGCAGATTCAGCAAGCGGAAGATCAGTAGGTTCAAACCAAAGCTCAAGCGCTTCCCTGGCATTGGCGATTGCTTCCTCTTCAGTGTCGCCGGCTGAAGTACAACCCGGCAGTTCGGGA